>QXYP01000222.1:30218-35771 GCA_009886815.1 Halieaceae bacterium | reverse complement strand
GCGTCCCTGGGTTTCCGCCTTTGGCGGTACTGGGTACATTTCCGCGGCGTCCATAAAATTAATGCCCTGCTCCAAGGCAAAGTCAATTTGAGCATGGGCCTCTTGCTCTGTATTTTGCTCGCCCCATGTCATGGTTCCCAAGCATATGCGGGAAACAGCATGGCCGTTGATGTCAGTAAGACTCATTCATGGATTCCAAAACATAAGGTTGAAAGACTTTACTCGCTGGCCAATAGGCCTAAAGACCCAGGAAAGTCGCCATAGCGTCGTGGACTTCGCGTTGACGAAGAAATGCGGGCAATAGCCCATCACCCATGCCATTAGCAAAGAGTGGTACGTTGGCCCCAGTGTGTTCTTCAGAGACAAAGCCATTGGTGGCGTAATTAATGGTCATTAAACTGCCATCGGGCATGTTAAGCCGCGCGACGTGACCTGGTGAGTACACGGGAACGGGTATCTCGGCGTAGAGACTGGGTTCAGGGATGATTTGAGCCGCCTGTGCATGATCGGAGGTAACAATAATCAGCGTCTGGGGGTGTGCTTCTGCATAATCAAGCGCAACGCTCACGACCTCTTCGAGTTGGGCTATTTCACCGAGAGAGCCACAGGGGTTCCTTACGTGACTTTCTTTGTCGATAGAAGCCGATTCGACCATCAAGAATAAACCCTTGTCATTGTTATGTGTGAGCCGGTTGAGAGCGACTTCTGTTAATCGGGCTAATGGGGGGGTATCACCATAAGCGGGGTTGGGTTCACAGCTGATAGGGTCGGGTTGAGTAACGCTGCCGAGTCGCCAATCCAATTTATTCAGTGTGCTCGTATCCGGCTGTTCGGCTACTCTGCCGTCGCTGCCTTGTAGGCGCACTGGCAAATGGCCCTCAGCAAACAATCCAATGAGTCGCTCATTGGCATCTGCCCCGGTGAGCATAGCGGGATCAGTCACTACGGTTATTTTCTGGCCCTCAGCCATCATAAGGGGGGTGTTCCCTGACGCGGGATCCCCGGTTGTGAAGTGCTTCAGGCCACCTCCAAGGACAACGTCGATAGGCGCGTTCATTATTTGCTCAGCGATGGATCCCGGGCCGCCATTAACCATGGCGTCTTGCGGACACCCCTCATAATCAACGCTGTAGAGTTCGCCCCCTAAAATAATAGCTGGGTTTTCACAGCCTCGGCTGGAAACGTGGCTCATAAAGCTCGCGGGCGTCGCGTCTGTGACTGAGCTGGTGCTTACGATGCCCGTCTTAAAGCCGGCTGCATGGGCGCGCTGGGCAATAGTAACCAAATCTTCATCCGTAGGGCTTGTACCCACGCGGCCCATTTGCGTGGTGATGCCAGTCGCAAGCGTCGTTGCGGTGTTTGCTGAGTCAGCCACATAGACCCAGTCGGTGTCTTTGCCCACCGTTTGAACCTGAACGGCAGCACGGACCGGAAGCGTGTCGATGACTAAGCGGCCGTCATGCCCAGCCAGAAAGTTACGCCCCATGGTGACATGCTGATCATCGAAGCCGTCACCAATAATAAGAATTACTGAGCGTGTAGTCCCGGGGTCGCCGGGTTTTTCCGACGGTTGGGCTGCAATTAGGCTGCTTACGCTAATAGCAACAAAAAAAATCAACGAGCGAAGCATGAGAAACTCCCGATTAAACCGAAACAATGAGCAGTATTTTAGTGGGTTAGGGTAAGGCCCTAGTGGCGCTGCCGCAAGGATATGGCATCATGCGCACCTCAATGATTATTGTGGTGGACAAATAAAATGCACGTTTTACGTAAATCGGCTTTCTTGATGCTATCCGCTCTCCTGCTGCCTGCTCCAGCATTGGCTGCGGAGATTTCCGCTGCTGATACCTCGTGGCTGCTAACGGCCACTGCACTGGTCCTATTCATGACCCTACCGGGCTTATCGTTATTTTACGGTGGTTTGGTGCGTGTCCGAAATGTGCTGTCGGTGCTGATGCAGTGTTTCGCTTTGGCCGCTCTGATGTCAGTCGTTTGGTTTGTGGCTGGCTACACCCTCGCTTTTGGATCGTCGGGTGTAGAACAGGGCGCTTGGATTGGTGACCTGGGCAATTTTATGCTCATGGGTGTCGAGTTTGACGGCGTCAGTGGTTCTATCCCAGAAGCACTGTTTGTTATGTTTCAAATGACCTTTGCGATTATTACACCGGCCCTGATCATCGGTGGATTTGCCGAACGCATTCGTTTTTCTGCATTACTGCTGTTCAGCACGGCTTGGCTACTACTGGTTTACGCGCCCATTTGTCACTGGGTATGGGGCGGTGGCTGGTTAGGCGCCATGGGTCTTCAAGATTTTGCCGGCGGCACCGTTGTTCACATTACAGCGGGTGTTGCCGCTTTGGTGGCTGCCATCATGATGGGGCCTAGGCGCGGTTTTGGTTCTGTCGCTATGCCGCCCCACAATCTGACAATGACGGTCACGGGTGCCGGTATGCTGTGGGTGGGCTGGTTTGGATTCAATGCCGGTTCGGCGGTGGCGGCCGATCAAAGCGCGGCTATGGCCATGCTGGTAACGCACCTCTCTGCGGCCTGCGGATCATTGGCTTGGATGACCATGGAGTGGTTGCGTCACGGTAA
This sequence comes from Halieaceae bacterium, assembly GCA_009886815.1. Classification (GTDB taxonomy): domain Bacteria; phylum Pseudomonadota; class Gammaproteobacteria; order Pseudomonadales; family Halieaceae; genus Luminiphilus. Next base: position 33,176 of record QXYP01000222.1, on the reverse strand, counting down.
ACCCTCTGTTTTGGGCATCGTGACCGGCATGGTTGCTGGGCTGGGGACCATTACGCCTGCATCGGGTTCTGTGGGGCCCGCGGCGGCGGTTGTGATTGGATTGACGGCGGGTGTTGTCTGTTACTTCGCCACGATTACATTGAAGAATCGTCTGAAGATCGATGACAGCCTCGATGTTTTTCCCGTGCATGGTGTCGGTGGTATTTTGGGCACTTTGATGGCGGGTATCTTTTGCTCGCCTAATCTGGGGATTTTCAGCGGTAATGGATTCTCTGAGGGTATCAACAGCATCGGCGGCCAGCTTGCGGTACAGGCAACTGGTGTCGGCGCTACCTTCTTGTATACCCTGGTTGTGAGCTGGATTCTCTTCAAGGTGGTAGACGCGCTAGTGGGTCTGCGCGTTGACAGTGATGAAGAAACGATCGGACTGGATCTGGTACTCCACGATGAGCGGGGCTACGATCTGTAGCGCCATACGACGTTTGCCCGCAGTGGTGTTGCTGAGTTGCGGGCCAACGGGCCCTGGGTGAACGCTAGTTAGAGCGAGCTGGGTCTACTTCAGTACGAGTGACCCAGAGAAGCCGCGAGCTTTAATCTCTTCGCAGCGCATCGTTACTGGCAATGGGTGTTGGAAACCGTGTCACTACCAGATAGCTGGAAACCAGCAACGTGAGAATGGTGGTGGCTTGAATCAGCGTGTGCGCGGTAGGGCTGAGGCGTTCTGACTCAAGAGCCACGACGGCAATTAATAATGCGAATTCACTGCATTGACCCAATCGAAAACCCAGATTCCAGGCTAATTTTGGTGACTCACTGACACCCCGCAACAGCATTTGGTAGACCAGAGGTTTCAAGATCAAATAGCTGAGTGCCAAAGCAAAGGCCGCCGCGGCGACGCCAGGTAGTGCTGAAACGTCAAATTGGGCGCCCACAGAAAAGAAGAAAATGACCAGAAAGAAATCGCGAAGTGGTTTTAAACTCACGGCAATGTATTGAGCAATGGGGCTTGTGGCGACGGCGACTCCCGCGATAAAAGCGCCCACCTCTGCACTGAGCCCCATGAGTGCAGCCAGCTCTGCTACCCCTAGACACCAGCCTATTGAAAGCAGAAAGATATATTCATGGTAACGGTCAAACCGCGCGATCAGCGGGATCAGTATAAAGCGAACCGCAGCCCAGCAGCCCAACGCTAACAGGGGCAGCATGATCATTGGTCGGGCGACAGACCAGACCATAGAGCTTCCCGAGTCACTGCTTTGCAGCCACACCAACACGATGATGGCGATGAGATCCTGAAAAAGCAGTAATGCAACGAGAACTTCGCCCAAGTGTTTGTGGTGTAAAACGGTGGTGGGCAATAGCTTGATACCAATGATCGTGGATGAAAACATCAGTGCTGTGCCAACGAGCAGGGCATCGCTGTGTTCAAAACCAAACGCTCGGGTGATGGCATAGCCCGCTGCAATGTAGATTCCCGAGCTAGCCAGAGCGACCCAGCTAGAGCTCTTCATGCTATTGAGCAGTGCTTTGGGCTGCATATCGAGCCCCAGCAGAAATAAGAGGAAAATAATCCCTACATGACCGGCGTCGCTGACTAAGGCGGTATTACTCACCAAGCCGGTGCCAAAGGGCCCCAAAGCGGCCCCTAAAATAATATACGCAATAATAATAGGCTGCCGGGTGTACAGCGCGATAGACGCAAAGACCGCGGCCCCTAAAAATATAGCAGCAAAGGTGAACGTTATGCCGCCAAAATCCATAGTTCCCCCAAGCGTCGTGAGTACCGTTAACGGCATTGAGTCGGGTCAATGCCCAAGTTAGGCCCTGAAAAGTTGCCGATTAGGTAGCAATTGGCTTTGCTTTACAGGCCGGTTTCTTTCAAAATACGGCCGCCGAATATCAACGGCTCAATCGATTCCATTTGAAAGGAAAAAGCAATGTCTCAAAGTAATTTGTCTGACGGGGCCGCAGACGGCCTTGCTGCTGTCATCATTGTCTCTGTAGTGGTCACTTGGGTAGCGTTTTGGTTGAGTAGTATGCCTGCCTGAACTCGGGTCAATGCGCCACGACCCACTGTACCAGTAAGACCAAGCTCCCCACGAACAGCGCCGCAAACACTAGCCCAGCAATGATGAACACGCCGGGGCTGCCACCTTTAAAATCCCGTTCTCGATTTTTAGCGCTTTGAACACCCAGTGCCGCCGCAAAGACGCTTTGCAGCAGGTGCAGCCACGAAAGCTTGTTCGAGGCGTCGGGTGCGTCATTTTTACTCTTTGTCGTCATAGCCGCGTTTGAGGGTCACTCACACTGAAGTTGACTACGATACCAACTTGGACACCCTGGCGTCGCGATGTTTCTCAATAAAGTCGGCTCTAGGCATCGTCGAGTATGGGGGCTAGCCAGTAATTCAGGTCATCTACGGTATCCCCTTTGCGCTCTGCCAAGTCGGCAACTTGATCACCCCCAATTTTGCCGACTGAAAAATATCGCGACTCGGGATGAGAAAAGTAAAAGCCACTGACTGCCGCGGTGGGGTACATGGCATAACTCTCAGTCAGTGTGACACCACAGTGCTTTTCTACGTCCAGCAATGAAAATAGCGTGGCCTTTTCGGTGTGGTCCGGACAAGCTGGGTAGCCTGGTGCGGGTCTAATGCCCTCATATTTCTCGCGAATTAAATCCTCGTTCGCCAAAGTTTCCTGTGGTGCGTAGCCCCAGTAATGGGTGCGAACTTCTCGGTGAAGTTGTTCGGCGAAAGATTCTGCAAGGCGATCGGCTAGTGCCTTGACCATAATGGCATTGTAATCGTCATGCTCAGCCTCAAAAGCTTTGGCGCGTTCTTCAACACCGTGGCCCGTGGTGACACAAAATCCACCAATCCAGTCCGAAGGCCCATCTTCCGGCGCCACAAAATCAGCCAGTGACAGGTTACTTTCCCCTTCACGCTTTTGTATCTGT
>QXYP01000222.1:25335-30208 GCA_009886815.1 Halieaceae bacterium | reverse complement strand
AATTAGCCAGGCTTTGATTTTGTTCGTCGAACAGCCGGATGTCGTCGCTGCCTTCACGCTGGGCTCGCCAAAACCCGATAACACCATGGGCTTGCAGCCATTCTTCGTTAATGATTTTCTGCAGCATGGACTGCGCATCAGCAAAGAGTTGGCGGGCCTGTTCGCCCACCACGTCGTCTTGGAGAATAGCGGGATATTTTCCGTGGAGATCCCACGTAATAAAAAACGGCGTCCAATCAATGGTGCTTATCAGCGTTTCGATAGGATAATCCCTTAAGGCCTTGACGCCTGCAAAGCTCGGTTCTGGCGGCTGATAGTCATTCCAGTTCCAGGTGAAGGCGCGTTCCGTCGCTTCGCTGTAGGTCAGTCGGTCGCTGCGCTTTTTCCGGCGGGCAACTCGATCGCGTACGTTGACATATTCATTGGCAATATTTTCAACAAAGGTGGCTTTAGATTCGCCCAAAAGCTGACTGGCAACGCTGACGCTGCGCGAGGCATCGGGTACATAGACAACGGCATCGTTTTGATAGGCGGGGCCAATTTTAACGGCCGTATGGGCCTTGGAGGTGGTGGCTCCTCCAATCATTAAGGGCACCTGAAATCCTTCTTGCTGCATTTTTCCAGCGATGTGGGTCATTTCTTCAAGAGAAGGCGTAATGAGCCCAGACAAGCCAATAATGTCGACTTGCTCCTCACGAGCAACCCTAAGAATATCCTCGCAATGCACCATGACGCCCAGGTCTACAATTTCATAGTTGTTGCACTGGAGTACGATGCCCACGATGTTTTTGCCAATGTCGTGAACATCGCCTTTAACCGTGGCCAGTAAGATTTTCCCGTTATTGTTGGCCTTGCCAGACTTTTCGGCTTCAATAAAGGGCTGTAAATAGGCAACGGCTTGCTTCATTACCCGCGCAGATTTGACCACTTGTGGCAGGAACATTTTCCCCTCCCCAAACAGGTCGCCCACGGTGTTCATGCCGTCCATTAAAGGCCCTTCAATAACATCGATAGGGCGCTTTGATTGTTGTCTCGCTTCCTCTGCATCGGCTTCAATAAATTGTGTGATGCCTTTTAGCAGGGCATGTTGTAGACGGCTGGCGACAGGGGCCTCACGCCAACTCAAATCTTCGACGCGACTGCGGTTGCCCGTGCCCTGATATTCCTCGGCGAGATCCAAAAGTCGCTCAGTGGCATCGCTTCGACGATTCAGGACTAGGTCTTCTACCGCAGTTTTTAGGTCGGTTGGTAAGTCACTATAAAGGGCTAGCTGTCCCGCATTAACAATGCCCATGTCCATGCCAGCACCGATTGCGTGGTAAAGAAAGACCGAGTGAATCGCTTCACGAACCGGATTGTTACCGCGAAAGGAAAATGACACGTTAGATACGCCGCCGGAAATTCTTGCCCCGGGAAGGTGTGTTTTTATCCAGCGAGTGGTCTCTATGAAGTCGACAGCATGGTTGTTGTGTACTTCAATGCCGGTGCCTATGGCAAAAATGTTGGGATCAAACATGATGTCGAAGGGGTTGAAATCGAGTTTTTGTCGCAGCAAATCATAGCTACGTTGGCAGATATTTTGACGGCGCTCCAATGTATCGGCCTGACCGTCTTCGTCGAAAGCCATGATGACGACCCCAGCCCCGTAATGTTGACAAAGCGTCGCTTGTTGTAAAAATTCAGCTTCCCCGGCCTTTAAGCTAATGGAATTAACAATCGACTTTCCAGGAATACATTTGAGCCCGGCCTCAATGACACTCCACTTTGAGGAGTCCACCATAATGGGTACCCGTGCTATGTCGGGCTCGGAGGCAATGAGATTTAGAAAGCGCACCATCGCAGCCTCTGCGTCCAACATGCCCTCATCCATATTGATGTCTATTATTTGAGCGCCATCTTCGACCTGCTTTCGCGCGACATCGAGAGCCTCTTCATATTGGTCGTCTAGAATCAGCCGTTTAAATCGTGCCGAACCTGTCACGTTGCAGCGTTCGCCGACATTGACGAAATTTTTACCGGTGAAAGAAAAGCTTTCTAGACCACTGAGGTAAGTGTCTTCGGGGGGTGGGGGTAAGCTGCGCGGAGAATGTTCAGTGATGGCACCAGCAATGGTGCTGATATGCTTTGGTGTGGTGCCACAGCAACCACCAGCTAGATTTAAAAAGCCTTGCCCAGCAAAGGAATCGAAATCAGTGGCCATGTCTTCCGGGGTCTCATCGTATTCGCCGAAAGCGTTGGGTAGGCCCGCATTTAAATGTGCGCTGAAATAGCACGAACTGATTTTTGCGAGCTCTTCCAAAAAAGGTTTCACTTCCCGAAACCGGCGGCCGCAGTTGCTGCCAACGATCAGCGGTCTTGCGTGAGCAATTGCATGCCAGAAGGCTTCACCTGTTTGTCCTGACAGCAGGCGCCCGCTGGTATCGGGAAATGTGGCCGAGACCATAAGAGGTAACTCGACACCCAGTTTATCCATAGCCTCCCGAGAGCCAAATATAGCCGCCTTGGCATTTAAGGTATCGAAAACCGTTTCGATCATGATGAGATCAACGCCACCCTCAATAAGCGCTTCTGTGGCGAGTCGGTAATCGTCTTTGAGCTCGTCAAAGGTGATGTTGCGCGCCCCTGGGTCGTTAACATCGGGTGATATTGACGCTGTACGCGGCGTGGGGCCTAAAACACCAGCGACAAAACGGGGTTTTTCTGGCGTCTGTAGCGTGAATTTGTTGGCCGCGGCTCGCGCCAACTGAGCGCCTGCGAGGTTGAGGTCCCAAATAATGGTCTCAAGTTGGTAGTCGGCTTGGGCGGTGGCCGTTGCATTGAAGGTGTTGGTTTCAATGAGGTCCGCACCGGCGGCGAGGTAGGTCTCATGGATGTCAGAAATGATTTCAGGGCATGTCAGAGAGAGCAGATCATTATTACCTTTGAGGTCCGAAGCGTGCTCGCTAAAGCGCTCTCCTCGGTAGTCAGCCTCCGTTAGCGCCCGCTCCTGAATCATGGTGCCCATGGCACCGTCGATAATGAGGATGCGCTGTTCTAAGGCTTTGGTAAGTGTGGCTGCAGACGCGGTCGTGTACTCGGGAAATCGAGAAGCTGTCATAATAAGTTATAAGTAATTTACATATGTGGCAAATAGTATATATCAAAAATATTTGATATATAAGCCTGCTGAGGGCTTGAAGCTCTAGAATATGACTTGTGTTCACCTACCCCGTTAGTCGGGTATTATTAGCCACAGTGCAAATGCCCCCGATTCTATGGACGAGACAGCCCATGATTACAATTACTGAAGCCGCCCGGGAATACCTCGGAGAATTACTCAATAAGCAGGAAGACGCCCTCGGTGTGCGCGTTTTTATTAACCAGCCGGGAACCCCCAAGGCTGAAACCTGCATTGCGTATTGCCGTGAGGGTGACAAGGAGGCCGATGACGTAGAGGAAGATTTCGGCCATTTTAAGGCTTGGTTTCAGGGCCGTAGCGTTCCCTTTTTAGAAGATGCCATGGTGGACTACAACAAGGATAAGTTTGGCGGCCAGTTAACGATCAAAGCACCGAATGCCAAAATGCCGCGGGTCGATGTTGACAGTCCTATCGAAGACCGCATCAATTATGTGCTCTATAACGAAGTTAACCCTTCACTAGCGGCCCATGGTGGCGAGGTGTCACTGGTCGAAATTACAGACGACGTGGTCGCTATTCTTAAGTTCGGAGGAGGCTGTCAGGGTTGCAGTGCCGTCAGCATGACTTTGAAGGACGGTGTTGAGAAAACCCTTCTGGAGCAAGTGCCTGAACTGGTTGGGGTACGTGATGAAACCGACCACTCAGATCGCAGCCAAGCCTATTATTGAAACGCCCAAGCGGCTTTTGACACAATCGCCCGGAAAGTGAGCCCCGCGTGGGGTGAGCCCTGCACTTGGCGCCGTGTTTCACCTCGAACCAGGCCGCTAGGCGTCCTAGCAAACGCACACCTAGGCAGGGATTCGCTTGGGGAGCACATCCCGCAGTTTGTTAGCGGTATCTAATAGCAGAGCTTCTGTCGTCTCCCAATCAATACAACCGTCGGTGACTGAAACGCCGTATTCCAAATCGTTAAGGTTCGCGGGTATTTTCTGGTTGCCTGCCTTGATATTACTCTCAAGCATGAGGCCAATAATTGACTGATTCCCGGCCATAATTTGCTGGGTAACATCAGCAGCCACTAGGGGTTGTCGGTCGGGCTTCTTTTCTGTGTTTGCGTGGCTGCAGTCGACCATGATGTTGGCGGGTAAGGCGGCTTGAGCGAGTGCCTCCTCACATAATGCAATGTGTCGACTCTCATAGTTGGGGCCTGCCGAGCCGCCCCGTAAGACAACGTGACCGTAACGATTACCACGTGTCTCAAATACAGACACCTTGCCCTCGCTATTGATGCCCAGAAAGCGGTGGGGATTACAGACTGACTTCATGGCATTGACGGCAACGTCGAGGCCACCATCGGTGCCATTTTTGAACCCCACGGCTGACGACAGCCCACTCGCCATCTCTCGATGGGTCTGAGATTCGGTGGTTCTTGCGCCAATGGCTGACCAGCTGATCAAGTCCTGCATATATTGCGGTGTAATCGGATCCAGTGCTTCGGTGGCTGTGGGTAGGCCCAGTTGCTGAATATCTTTTAACAGAGAGCGACCAATTGTTAGGCCGGCTTCAATATCGAAGGAATCATCGAGGTGGGGATCATTGATCAGTCCCTTCCAGCCTACGGTCGTTCGGGGCTTTTCAAAATAAACTCTCATGACTAAAAGCAGTGTATCGCTCACTTGATCGGCGACGCCTTTGAGTTTATGGGCATAGTCCATCGCGGCATCGACATCGTGAATAGAGCAAGGGCCCACGACC
>QXYP01000222.1:0-25325 GCA_009886815.1 Halieaceae bacterium | reverse complement strand
ACAACGATAAGTCGGTGGTCTGTTCTATCGAGAATATTTTCAATGGCCTCTCGCGTCTTAGCAACGCGGTCTTTGAGAGCATCATTGACGTCAATTGTGTCGCGTAAAGCGGCGGGTGCTACCAAAACTTTTTGCGCTGCGACGTTAACATTGTGAACATGGGGTTTGGACATGCTAGTTTGCCTGCAATATTCAATGGAACTCGGGATACGGCAATGTGGGTGTACAGCGGCCGATGCGCTGCGGATTCTAACCGGCTGAGTGCGCAGCGTCATGCAATGATTTATACAAAACTTGGAGCTAGGGTGTGAGAGCTGCGGTTGATTTGTCCCTCTTTAGAGAGTTTTTGGCAAAAGGTGACGTGTTTTTAACGCCGGGATTACGGCTGTCTCGCGTCATGATGCAAGCCATTGCTGAAGAGCAACTGAAAGAGGGGCAGTCTGTCCTTCAGCCGCCAACGATTCTGCCCGTAGACGGTTGGTTGGAGGCGGTTTGGCGTGAGCAGGTGGAGGCGGGTAATTTGCCACCCCGTCGACTGCTGGGGCGCGTCGCAGAGCGACGGCTATGGATGCAGGTGATTCAGGCAGATTTAAAAAAACAGGCCGATTTTAGCCTGATTCAACCTTCCTCAGCCGCCGAGCAAGCGCTACGCGCCCGGCAGCAGTGGCTGATGTGGGGTGGCGACCCCGAAGATAAATTCCAGCGCCAGTACTTCGGCTTTGACGCCGACTGCGCCACGTTCGAACGGTGGTGCTCCAGCTTTGCTCGGCAGCTAGAAAACAATGCTTGGGCGACTCGCGCAGATATCTACCGCAGCCTGCTGACAGTGCCCGTACAGTCAAAAACTTCTGTTGTGCTTTGCCATGTTCTGCAGCTACCGCCATTGACCCGTCAGGCACTCAACCAGTGGGCTATTTCGCAGGGGCCTTCTGTGCCGGAGCGGGGCAGTTTTTCCACGCTGGCGACACAAAAGTTTCCAAGTCAGCGGGCAGAGTCGGTGGCTATCGCTAAATGGGCCGCACAAAGGCACCGCGACAACGCCGGCAGTACAGCCATAGTATTGCTCGACTTCAATCGTGACCGCCCAGAGCTCGAATACCAACTGCGACAGGAGTTTGATTGCCTGGGCGCGCGATACGCCGCATTGCCGGTCAACTTCTCTTCCGGTATGCCGTTATCTCAGACGCCGATGTTTCGTGATGCCTTATTGGCGCTTCGATTGGCTGCAGCGGGCGACACCGTCAGTTTCTTGCGAAGCGAGGTGTTGGCCTTGCTGCGGTCGCCTTTTCTTCATGGCGGGGCAGATCTCAATGGCACAGGGCTACAGCAATTGCGTCGAGCTTGTACCGAATTGGCCAGCGAACGTATTGATAAACGCGACTTGAGCCATTTGGCTGAAACCTTTGCTCCTGAGGCCCATTTAACGCGAGTTTTTGGGCTCTTTCGCACAGATCGCAGTACTCGCGAAAAACGACTGCCCTCGCTGTGGCTAGATGCCATTCGTGATGTCCTTCGAGTTTGGCAGTGGCCGGGTCGTGCGGCGCTAGATTCTCTGGAATACCAGCAGTTTGAGCGCTTGGAAGTCGCCTTGGACGAACTGGCAGCACAGGATGCTTGGAGAAATATCTTTTCTGCAGCTCATTTTGCTCTGGGAGCAATGCTTGGATGATCGGGTTTTTCAGCCAAAAACCGACGAGACCGCGGTGCAGGTTTTTGGTCCACAGGAGGTGGTTGGTCTGCAATTCGATGCCCTCTGGATTTGTGGCTTACAGTCGGGACGGCTTCCTCAAAGACCCCAACTCTTACCTTTTTTACCGCGCCGGCTGCAGCGAGAGTTGGGTTTGTTAGACAGCGATAGCGTAGCGCTTGAGGCTTCTGCTATCGCGTTGTTGGATAGTTTGCGGGCCACTCACGGTGACGTGAGCGCGAGTTACGCCAGTGTGCAGGAGGGACTTGAGGTCTTGCCCAGTCCTCTGGCACATGCCATAGCCCCGATCAGCCCCCTGAGTGAAGAGCAAGTGCCTAGCCACTGGCCCGGCTCCTTGTCGCTAGAGTCTTTGGAGGAAGGCAATGTGCCTGTGGGGGGAGCAAATGTTCAATGGGGCGGCGGGGCCAGCGTCGTCAGCAACCAGTCTAATTGCCCGTTTCGCGCATGGATCAGCCATCGCCTAGGTCCTGCCAATGTGGCCACCCCGGTATTTGGGCTGACCCCAGCAGAGCGTGGCAACATCGTCCACGATGCGCTCCGCTTTATTTGGGAGACTTTAAAAGACAGTACCAGCCTGCGAGGTCTGAATGAGGGTGAAATTGAAGTGCTTGTCAGTGGATCAACAGAAAGGGCGGTGCAGGCTCTAGAGCGCAGAGAGCAGCGACGGTATCGCAACATTAGAAAGCGGGTTGGCAGCGCCTGCCTTGATTTAGAGATCGAGCGCGTGACCACTTTGCTGGAAAGCTGGCTTGCAGTCGAAGTGCATCGCGACGGTGACTTCCATGTTGTCGAACAAGAGGACAGTCATGAGCTGACTCTGGGGGCTTTAACGCTAAATCTGAGGCCTGATCGAATCGACCGCTTGGATGATGGGCGAGAGATCGTCATCGACTACAAAACAGGATCTGTTAAGCGCTCGAGTTGGTTAGGCGAACGACCCAGTGATGCCCAATTACCTTTATATGCATTGCTTAATGACAGTGTCGAGGGGGTTGCTTTTGGTCGAGTGCATCAAGAAGGCGTCGAGTACGTGTTTTTGGGCGAAGCCTTGGGCCTAGGGGGTAAAGAACTCGCCTTAGAAGATCAGGTGAAGCGTTATGAAAGTGAACCCGTGGCAAGCTGGGAGGCCTTGCGGGCGACTTGGCGCCATCGATTGGAGGGGTTGGCTAATGATTTTGTGCGGGGCCATGCCGCCATCGATCCACAACCTAATGCTTGCCGATATTGTGCATTGGGGAGTGTTTGTCGATATTCCCAGAATGCTGAGCTACCTGAAGAAACTCTTCTTAACCTAGAGGAGGGTGCGCTGTGAGTGCTACTGACCAGCAGGTTCGATTGACGGCCCTAGACCCGACCCGCAGCTTTTGCGTTACTGCACCCGCGGGCTCAGGAAAAACCGAGCTGCTGACGCAACGAATCCTAGCGCTGTTGCCTACCGTTGAACGTCCCGAGCAGGTCCTCGCCATGACCTTCACCCGGAAGGCTGCGGCAGAAATGCGCGAGCGGCTGTTGATTAAGCTCGAAGAAGCTCGGTGCGGGGTCGAAGTCACGGCAGGTCATGAGCAGCAAACGCGTAATTTGGCTCTGGCAGTGCTAGCCCATGCCGATGAACAGCAGTGGTCTTTAGACCCAGAAGAATTCAATATTCGTACGATTGATAGCCTGTGCGCTGATCTGACCCGTCAGATGCCGATACTCAGTGGGCTGGGCGGTGCTATTGAAATTACTGAACAGGACCAGCCGCTATTTGAGCAGGCGGTGGTTGAGCTTTTTGCTACGGTGGGGAGCGGTACGCCGGTTGCCGATGATCTTCGCTGTTTGTTATTGCATTTCAATAACGATTGGAGCGTGCTGCGGGGCTTACTGGTTGCGCTATTGGCGAGGCGCGGTGACTGGGGCGGTAGCCTCGGCCAGCATGCCGAGCCAGCAGCAGCAGGTCGGGCTTTGCAGGCGACGGTCGAAGCACTCATTCAATCGGTTATTGAACGACTTCACGGCGATTTTGCCTTTTGCCTCGAAGAACTTCAGGCACTTGCTCAATGGTCTGCCGATGCGTTGGGAAAGCCCGAAGTCGATTTGCGCGCCGACTACAAAGCCTTCGAGAGTTGGCAGTGCGCCGCTCACATACTGTTGACAAGCACCGATGACTGGCGAAAACCCGGTGGCGTTAATGTCAAAATAGGATTCCCGGCAAAATCAGACGCTAAAGCCCGCTTACAAACTTTACTGACAAGTATAAGTGAGCGATCTGTTCCCTCGGCACTATTGGAGCTGCGTTCGTTGCCCGTCATATCAGGTGACGATACCAGTTGGGCACTGGTTTTGCGGTTGTCCCGATTACTACCGGTTTTGCAGGCTCAACTCTTGTTAATATTTCAACGTGAAGGGCGGGTAGATTTTACCCATGTGGCCTTGGCGGCTTCGCAGGCGTTGGGGTCTGATGAAGAACCTACCGACTTGGCTTTACGCCTTGATTATCAGATTGCCCACATTTTGGTCGACGAGTTCCAAGATACCTCGAAGCAGCAGTTCGATTTATTGAAAAAACTTATGCGCGGATGGCATGAGCACAATGCAACCGGGGCATCACCGAGAACCGCTTTTATTGTGGGCGATGGCATGCAGTCTATTTATGGCTTTCGCTATGCCAATGTCGGTTTGTTTCTTCAGGCAAAAGCGTCGGGTATTGGCGGCTTGCCGCTAGAATCTCTAGAGCTCACCCGGAACTTTCGTTCCCAGGCCGGTGTCGTTGACTGGGTGAATCGTGTGTTTGCTCAGATTCTACCCAAGGTGAGTCATGCGGAACGCGGTGAAGTGAGTCATACCCATGCGGTGCCGGTCAACGGGGCTCTGGCGGGCAATGCCGTAGAGGCCCATTTGTTTCCAGATGATGGGGGTTTGGGCGAGGCCAATTGGATCGCTGAAAAAATCGCCCAGATCTGTCAAAGGGAGCCTGACGCGACGATTGCGGTCTTAATGCGAGCGCGCAGCCATGCCGCACCGATTATTGCAGCGCTTCAGCAAAATGACGTACCGTTTCTAGGACGTGACCTAGAGAAAATTCAGCACTCAGCGGCCGTAATGGATCTCTTGTCACTGTGTCGCTGGCTGGCAAATCCAGCCGATGAAGTGGCCGCCTTGGCTTTACTGCGGGCCCCTTTTTGCGGCTTGACCCTATCCGATATTTATCGTCTCCTTGAAGATGAACCGCGACCGTTCAGTTTACGAAAAGCACTTCGTCGGGCTACCGAATTGCTTAATCCCGATGCGGCTACTCGAGCAGGGGCTTTAGATGCAGCTTTAGACTGGGCGGAGACGCGACGAGACCGACTGTCCCTGCGAGTTTGGATAGAACAGATTTGGCTGCAGCTTCAAGCAGCATCGACGTTATCGACCCAGGGAAGGGCAGACGCAATGCGTTTTTTCGATCTACTCGTTCGCGCAGATGTCGAGGGGGTTGGATTGGATCCTGAGTGGCTGGAAACCGCCCTTGATCAGCTTTATGCAAGCCATGAGCTCGGTCAATCGGGCGTTGAGCTCATGACCCTTCATAAGGCCAAAGGGTTACAGTTTGACTATGTTTTTATGCCGGCACTTCATAAAGGAACTCGAGGCAATCAGCGGGCACTTTTACGTTGGCATTTACACTCAGAGGCCGGGCAGTATGGATTGCTCATTGCAGCAGATGACCGTCAGAAAAGCAGCCCCACGCTTTACAACTACCTCAATTGGTTACAAAAGGGGAGAGAGGCCGCTGAGCTACGTCGGCTGCTGTATGTTGGAGTAACCCGGGCGCGTTATCGCGTATGGCTGAGCGGTTTGGGTGCAGCTGACAGTGACGATAGCACTCAGCTCACGTGGCCCGGTACCACTACGCCGCTGGGTATTCTCCGTGAGGCGCTGTCTGATGAGGTCATTGAACATTCATCGACATCTGCTGAGGCACACCTGAAAAAAGATGCTAGCGACACCGGGTCAAGCTCGCCGGGGTGCATGTTGTGGCGCCTACCTGTGGCGAGCTTTGGGGCGCAAAACTCCGAGGCGAGTGGTAAGACTAAGAACCCAACGGAGCAAGACGTTCTGGGTGGGCAGTCGGTCTCGATTCAGTCGAACGGTTATTTTATGGAAAGGGTGGTCGGTGTCGTTGTTCATAGGGCGCTCGAGTTGTTGAGTCAGCGAGCCGTGCTCCCCACAGAAGTGGATGCCACGATCCGGCGTGGGCTGGAGTTTGGCCTCATTGATGGGGGACTCAGTGCCCATTCATTGGCTGACTCTTTGACGACAGCGGAGGCCATGGTCGCAGCAACCCTTAAAGATAAGCGAGGTCGCTGGATTCTTGGGCAACATCCCGAGGCCCACAGCGAGCTAGTGCTTATGTCCCCTGGCGCAAACGGCGCGCCCGTGCAGCACATTATTGATCGAACTTTTCTTGATCCCGAGACCGGTTATCGCTGGGTCATTGACTATAAAACGAGTCATCCCAGCGCAACCGAGAGCGAGCAGCAATTTCTGGCAAGAGAGGTCCAGGATTACTCGGCTCAATTGGTTCGATACCGCACGGTCATCGAATCTTTTTTCCCTACGCCTAGCCCGGTAAAAACCGCGTTGTACTTTCCGGCTGCTAGCTTGTGGATCTGTCCGGAGGGTCTTTGATCGTAGGCGCTTAAGCAATGCTAGCTGTCATGTCAGTGAAGCCCATTGAAAAGCTCGAGCAGCTCTAAATAGCATGCATGGCGCAACATTTTTAAGCACCATTGCCTTTGGGCATTGAGGTCCTAGAGATATACCCCCGCTTTAACGCGTATGTCCGGCGCTGACAGCCCCATTAAGCGATGAAACTGGGTCCGTAAAAGCGGTTACACTGGCGCCCCTGTTTTGTTGTGTCGCTTTCTGGCAGAGGGTTTTCGGCGCTGAAAGTATTTTTCGCAGCAATCAATAATCGGTCAGCAATGAGTGGGCAAATTTCGTGGATTTGATCATCTTGGCTTTAGCGGGATTTGCGACGTCATTGATGACGGCCATCATCGGGTTGGGTGGCGGCGTTGTGTTGATGTTAGTGATGCCGGGTTTAATACCACTGGCGGCCATTATTCCTGTCCATGCGTTTGTTCAATTTATTAGCAATGCAGCCCGTGTGGGTTTTGCTTTTAACCACGCCGATTTGAAGCTTCTGGTTCCCCTAACCCTAGGAAGCTCGGTGGGCGCTTTGATCGGCAGTCCCGCGGTCGGATGGGTGAGTTTTACGGTGCTGCCCGCTGTTGCCGGGGTAATAATTTTACTGCTCCTTTGGCTGCCTTTTGATCGATTTATTCCCAAAGGCGGTTCGGCACTATTTGTTTTGGGCGTCTATCAGACAGGTTTGGGTATGGTGGCAGGTGCGACCGGGCCACTCGGTGCGGCTGTGCTTAATCGCATTAATACTGAGCGCGAATGGATTGTGGTTAATACGGGTGTCTACATGACGATCAATCATGGGTTGCGAACGGTTGCTTTTGCTTTGTTAGGGTTCGCTTTTAATGCCTGGTGGCTAACGATTACTGTGATGAGCGTTGGGGTCATCGCCGGTGCGGGGTTGGGCACGCGCTTGCGCCAATATGTACCGCAAAAAAACTTTGAAGCTCTCTTTAAATGGATTGTCACTGCACTCGCACTACGTATGGTCGTCATGACGGTATTGGAGTTGGAATCTTGACGACATCGGTGTCTCAAAATCGTCTCGGTATTTTATTGGCTCTGATTGCCAACTCTGTTTGGGGGTGTGCGGCACTTTATTGGATACAAACGAAACCCGTTCCGCCTCTCGATGTGCTGGCGCATCGCGGTGTGTGGACTTTACCTGCGGTCTTGTTGGTGCTGTTGGCTTTTGGGCGATTTAGGTCGACGTTGTCGCTGCTTAAAGAGTGGCACACTTTGAAATTCACCGCGTTGGCGGCGCTACTGATATCAATTAATTGGGGCGTGTTTCTTTTTGCCGTTACTAATGGCCGTGCCACAGAAGCCAGTTTGGGTTATTTCATGCTTCCTATATTGACGGCTATGGCTGGCGTTATTGTCTTTAGAGAGCACCCAACCCGTCCTCAGCAGGTGGCCATGGTCCTGGCGGTCCTTGCTGTTGCCGTTCAGTTAGTTGCTGCCGGTACGCTACCGGTTGTGTCGCTAACGTTGTCTATTTCCTTCGCCACCTACAGTGTTATCCGTAAGTACATTCGAGCTGATGCTATTCAGGGGCTCTTTATGGAGTCACTGTTTTTAATGCCCGTCGGTGCCACTTGGCTTCTCTTGCATCAAGGTGGTGGGCTTTTTGAATACGGATTGCGCACCGATTTATTTCTGCTGGGTGCCGGCGCATTAACCGCGGTACCGCTACTGACGCATGTCGCCTCGGCTAGAATTTTATCGATGTCCACCGTCGGTCTTTTTTCGTACCTAGGGCCATCGCTACAACTGGTAGTCGCCCAAACGATACTGGGCGAATCCATCACTCCCGTTACTTTGGCTTCATTCCTTATCGTGTGGTGTGGTCTTGCTTTTATTCTGTTTGATAATTTTAGGAAGTTACGCCAACAGAGAAAAAATCGGCGTTTAAGCTCCGATGACGCTAGTCGGTAATGGGGGACAGGAGGTCGAGGTTTAATGCGGCTAACCCCAGGTTTTAAACCAAGCCCTTAGGCCATTGCAGTTGGCGCTGTGTCTCGAGTTCGAACTGGTGACGGTCGTCTTCACTGTCAATATCACGAATATAGTGGTCATTTTTGGTTTGCCACCGCAAGGTGTGTGATCGGTTGGCTGTGCGCCAAGCGCCGGAGCCGAAAGTTTTGTCCCCTGAGGCTATTTGATCGATTATCTGCGAGTCAAAAACAACGGGGTGGCCCGGTATACCCCCCACCTCTGGTCCGACAAAGTGAGCGGAAGGGCCGCGCTTAAAAAACATATTCAGTACAGCTCGATAATCCTCGGCATCGAGCAAGGGTAGGTCTGAAGGGCAGACGAGTACGTTTTGTACGTTCGGTGCAAGGGTCGCAACCCCCAAGTGCACTGAGTCTGACTGACGGTGTTGGTCTTCAGGTTGGTGTACGGTGATGACAGGCTGCTCCTCCAGCATGGGGGTAATGAGGTGGCCGTGATGCCCCAGAACAACGACAATTTCCATGTTTCCAAGCGCACTAATGGCCTGAATTTGCCGATGGATAAGCGAAAGCCCGTCGAGTTCTAGCAGGCATTTGGGGCGGTGCCCCAGTCGACTGCCTGCACCAGCAGCAAGAATTACTGCCCCCGTAACTTCTGAGCTGTCTGTCATTGTCGGGGCGGCACCTACCATAGGGCACCGCCAATACGCGTTGAAGCGTGATGACGATCGCTCGGGTCCGTGTGTTGCGGTTTCAGTTCTTGATGGGGGTTGTGTGGCACCGATCTGTGTTCATGCCCGGACAAGGGTGTTGCGAGCCACAGGCTCCAGAGGCCCATCATGATTAGGGTGACCCCCATTAGGCTCCGAAAGCCGGTATGACGCATGACCCGCAAGGCCTGCTGACCCGCTAACGTCGTGCCCAGCATGGCGGGTAGCGTCCCCGCGCCAAATAACCCCATGAGAAAAGCACCCTCGAAAGGTCCGGTCGCGGTCGCTGCGCTCCAGGCAAGCGCACTGTAAACCAGCCCGCAGGGCATAAATCCCCAGAGCGCGCCCATTGTCATGGCATGCCCCCAATGTTTTGGGGGCATAAAGGCGCTCACCACAGGGTTTATAGCGCGCCAAAGACCGCCACCGAGCCGCTCTAGTGCTGTAATGCCGGTCCAGAGTTTTAGGGTGTGCAAGCCGACAGCGATCAAAAGCAGTGCGGCAAGGACGCGTAAATAGAACGTCCAGTGGGTAATGGGCAGAAAGAGTGCAACCGAGCCAATAAAGCCGCCTATCGACGCGTAGCCTAACAAGCGCCCCCCATGATAGGCCACGGGAAAGCTCCATCGGCTGCCCTCGGGAGCACGAAAGGCCAGCGCCAACCCACCACACATTCCCATACAGTGACCCGCCCCTGCGAGCCCAAGGAGTAGGGCGCTGGTTGCTTCAGTTCCGGTCATTGTCGCCCTTGGGTGCTGATTTGCTGCTCAGGTCATCATTTAATGCACGCCAAGCGTCGTTGTCGAGATCGTCATATTGCCCTCGGTTAATAGACCAAATCAGCAATGCGGCCACAATGATGATGAAAATTAGCGCAATGGGAATCAGTAAATAAAGGCTTTCCAATGTATCAGTCCTTCAGTCGGCGTAATCGCAAGGAGTTCAAAACCACCAGTAGCGAGCTGGCGGACATGCCTAGCGCTGCTGCCCAGGGTGGTACATAGCCCAAAGCGGCGAGGGGCAGCCCAACCAGATTATAACCGGCAGCCCAGGCTAAATTTTGTCGAGTGATTCGGCGAGTGGCAAAGGCGGCCTTTCTAATCATAAATAGCCTATCGATACTCTCCTCGGTAATGACAAAGTCGGCTTGGGCCTGGGCTAATGCAGTGGCTCCGGCCACGGCAACTGAAACATCGGCCGCACGCAATAGCGGTGCGTCATTAAGACCGTCACCAATGGCCATCACAGTGGCGCCTGCGTTCTGACGGTTTTTAAGTTCCTCAAGCTTTTTCTGGGGCTGCAGGGCCGCAGTAAAAGGCATATCCAAATCAGCAGCGATTTGATGGACCCGTGGCGCTGTATCGCCAGACAATATCTCAAGGGTTAGATGCTCTTTCTTGAGGGCGCTCACCAAGTGCTTTGTGCCTGGGCGCAGTGTT
This sequence comes from Halieaceae bacterium, assembly GCA_009886815.1. GTDB lineage: Bacteria > Pseudomonadota > Gammaproteobacteria > Pseudomonadales > Halieaceae > Luminiphilus. The sequence continues at coordinate 14,842 of QXYP01000222.1, read as the reverse complement.
TCCGAAAGGCTAATCCAAGCGAGCCACCGACCGTCCTCTACCAGTGCAATCCAGTAATGATTTTCATCCGGTCTCTCGGGGAGTCCTGGCGCAATTTGGCGGCAAAAATTGAGGTTGCCCAAACGCAACCTTACATTGCGTTCCCCATCCCAGCCCTCTACGCCCTGTGCGGCAATGATTTCAACATTTCTCAGAGGTGCGTTGTGGTCTATGCCGTGGAAAGGCCTGGCGGCGGGATGGCTACTGAATTGTTGCAAAGCGGCTGCGATATTCAGCGCGCTGTCGATCTCAACACCATGGGCAGTAAAGATGCTTGAGATCACAAGGCGAGTTTCTGTGAGTGTGCCGGTCTTATCAAAAATAATGTGGTTTGCTGTGGCTGCGGCCAATAGGCCCGTTTCACTGCGAACTCGAACACCGCGTCGACCTAACCAGGCATTGCCTGCGGTTAGAGCTGCTGGGGTTGCTAGCGATAGCGCACAGGGGCAGGCCACCACCAATACAGCAATACTGGCCCAGAATGCCTTGGCCGGTTCAATATTCCACCACGCGATAAATGTAATGGCAGCAGCGACGAGCACAATGCCAATAAAACGGGCGGCAAATTGATCGATCAGCTGTAAGTGAACGGGCTTGTCTTGCCGCGCTTGGTCGATATCTTGGGCCAGCGCTGCCAGGCGAGATTCATGAAAATCATGCTCCACAATCAGTTCTAGGCTAGCTCCCTCGTTGACCGTGCCGGCAAAGACAACGTCGTCTTTAAGTACAGTCCTGGGAAGTGCTTCACCCGTGAAAACCGATTCATTGATAATGGATGTTCCCGAGGTGACGCGCGCGTCAAAAGCGATAGCCTCGCCAGTAGCCACTTTGATGATTTCACCAGCGCGTACTCGGTGCCTGGGAAGGCGCTGCCACTGTTGATCTTTCAAAACGGCTACAAACTCGGGGAGCTCATCTGCGAGCTGTACCAGCTGAATTAGATCTCTGTCGCGAAGCCTTTTTTCTAAAAACCGGGCCAGTAATAAAAAGAAAACGAACATCGTGACCGAGTCGTAATAGGTCTCGCCACCACCTTGCACGGTTGACCAAAGGCTTGCGGCTGTTGCAAGTGCGAGCGCCAACGCTACGGAACTATCCATAATCAGAGTGCGGTGCTTTAAGTGCTGCCAAGCCCGCTCAAAGAATTCTCTTCCACTGTAGACCAGGACGAAGAGCGTCAGCGGCGCACTCATTAGCCGCAATAATTGTTGGAGGTCGGTATCTATGCCTTGCAACGCGCCAGCATGAAGCGCGATTGCAAACATTCCCACTTGCATCATACCTAGGAAGGCAATGCCAAGGCGGCGCAGATCCCGGCGGTAGTCCTCACGCATTTGCTGGAGCCGGCTATCTGCGCGCCAGGGTTGCACGCCGTAACCCAGGCGCTGCAATACATCAATGACGGGGCCGGCGTTACTGTCGGGGTGTAAATGAATGGTGACTTTGCCCAGCGTCAGCTGCACATGTATCGACTGGGCCTCGGTCTGTTCCCGAAGGAAGCGCTCAATAATCCAAGCACAGGCTGCACAGCTCATGCCGGTCACCAGGAGGGGAATTTCTTGTTGCTCTGCATTAACTTTGGCAAAAGTTTCTAACCAGGTTTTGTCGTTGTACCAGTCAGAAGTTTGGGTTGCCTGTTGGTCAGCCGTAGGCGGGTAGTTGGTGCGCTGCTGGTAGAAAGCCGTCATGGCTGAACCCGTAATCAGCTTGGCGACGGTTTGGCATCCCACGCAGCAGACGGCCCGGTCAGTATTATCTACCTGCACCCAAAGCGTTGCGTCAGTGGGGAGCGTTTCCCCGCAATGGAAACACTGTGTAGCGGCCGGCTCGACATTCAAAAGAAATGATCGCCATCGAGCCGCCAATGGCTGCTGACACCCTCGTCAAGCGTCCAGTGCCAGCGCCCCTTTAACACTTGCGGTAATAGAACTCGGTAATGCCCACGACCAATTTGCTGTACCGGTACGGCAAAGTCCTGATCAGACTCCATCGCGTGAGATAGAAGAAGTCGTAGTTGAGAGGCCTCAATCGGACCTTCGAGCTGAATGTCCAACTGCCGTTGCTGGCTGGTGAATGTGGCTTTGAGCTCAAGCACTCGCGCCTCATTTTGTCGTTTGAGTTGCCGATTTATCGCTAGTCCTTCCTTGTAGTAATCGTCTACCACAAGGTCATCGGCATATTGGTTCGCAATAATTAACGTGTACAGGCTGGCGACTACGGCTGTTCCCGGTAAGAGAATCAGGAACCAGGGCCAGAATTGTCTATACCAAGGGAGCATAGGGTGTTCTACCTGTCATAGTGTTGGCCGGATAAATCGAGATTCTGCTTCTGCAATTACCGATTCATCATTGTTTGATACTGCTCGAAATAAAATTTGAGTGCCCGAAGAGGGCAGGCTATTGGGATCAGCCCTTAGGCGAATTCCAACTTCTAGTAATTCGCCGCTAGGTATCATGATGGCGTCACCACCTAGAATCGAGAATTCGGTCATTCCTTCTACCTCAATACGATACCTGTCGGTTAGCGCGCTGCGATTAGTCAGATGGAGTTCGTAAACATTATCGATTAGGCCATTGGGTGCGGGTAAAAAAAGCTGGCCACGATCTCGAGAAACGCTGAGCTCTACCAGACTCCTAGTGAGAAGGGTTGTACTGAATAGGGCTAACATGACAGCCAATGCTGCAATGTAACCCAAAGTTTTGAGCGGGATTCCAGTGCTCTTTTGGCCCGCTAACGCGTTTTCACTGGTGTAGCTCACCAACCCTTTAGGTGATCCCATTTTTTCCATAATGGAATCGCAAGCATCAATACACAAGGCACAACCGATGCACTCGTATTGTAGCCCTGCTCGTATGTCAATGCCGGTGGGACATACCTGAACGCAGAGTTCGCAATCTATGCAGTCACCCTGATGTGGGTCTTTGGTGGTGAAGCGCTTGCGAGAGCCTCTGGGCTCACCGCGCTTGGTATCGTAGGTAACGACCAAAGTGTTTTTATCAAACATCACCGATTGAAACCTTGCGTAGGGACACATGTCGGTGCAGACCTTCTCCCTCAGATAGCCAGCGTTGAGATACGTTGCTACGGTGAACAGCAGCACGAAGCTCATCGCCGTCAGGTCTGCGGACAAGGACAGGAGTTCCGGCAGCAACTGGCGGATAGGAACGAAATAGCTGACAAACGTCACTCCGGTCAATGCGGCAACAAAACCCCACCCGGAGTGCTTCAGCGTTTTTTTGCGCAATTTCTGCCACGATAGTGGCTCTTGGTCTAGTTTGATTCTTTGGTTACGACTGCCCTCAAAACGTTGTTCTATGTACATGAAAATGGCGGTCCAAACGGTTTGCGGACAGGTATAGCCACACCATAGTCGCCCCCAGAGCGCGGTTACAGCAAACAGAGTAAAAGCAGCGATGATCAGGATGAAAGCGAGCAGCACCAGATCTTGAGGCCAGAACGTCACGCTTAGAATATGGAATTTTCGTTCGGGCAGATCAAACAGTACCGCCTGTCGACCGTCTAAGTTCAGCCATGGTAAGAGGAAATAGCCCAGTAGCAGTGGCCAACCGGTATACAGCCGCAGACGTTGAAAGTAACCCTCAATTGCGCGGGTATAAATTTTTTCACGCCGTTGCCGCTTGTCGAGTTCGCTGACCTCCGCGGGTACGGCAGCATCAACGGCAATCACATGATCGTGCTGACTATTCATGGTTTGGAATGTTCAACGATTAGGCGTTAGAGGTTAGCAGCTGTCGCGGCAACAACCGGAGTTCGGTTAAGCCCATAAACCCAAGCAGTCAGAATGTGTATCTTGTCTTCGGTTAAGGTGCTGCTAAACGCGGGCATTTTCCCGTTGCGCCCGTTACGCAACGTATGAGCGATCTGGTCAGCGGTGCCACCATAAAGCCAGATACCATTGGTCAGGTTGGGAGCGCCCATTAGCTGATTGCCCTTGCCGTCTGCTCCATGACACGCTGCGCAATAGGTTTGAAAATGCTGCGCTCCACGCGCGGCTTCACTGGGGTCTGCCTCCCGAGCATTGAGGGAGAGCACATACTGTGTGGTTGCCTTGATTCCGGCATCTCCCAGAATGGCTTGCCAGGCAGGCATAGCAGCCTGTCTACCGTGGATTAGAGTCGCCTTAATCGCTTCTGGAGTGCCACCATAGAGCCAATCGTTATCGGCCAGATTGGGGAAGCCGTGGGCGCCGTAGGCATCTGACCCGTGGCATTGCGCACAGTTATTTCCAAAGAGGCGTCGCCCCATCTTACGAACTTTTGGATCAAAGGCTATTTCTTCAATAGGCATCGCCAAATAGCGGTCCCTCATGGCCCGATACTGATCTTCAGCTTTGGCCACTCGAACATCGTACTGCCCCGTCGAGCTCCATCCCAGCAAACCCGGGTAGTTACCCATGCCGGGGTAAAGCACCAGATAACCCACAGACCAAACGATCGTTGAAATGAACAGATAGACCCACCAAGTGGGTAGCGGATTGTCTAGCTCTTCGAGCCCATCGTATTGATGTCCTGTTGTTTTAATTTCTTGGGCAGGTTTTTTACGATTGCCTAATAGAATCCAAAGAGCAGCGATCAATTGTGCGCTGGTCAGAACGATAATCCACACACTCCAGAAATCACTCACGTTCTAGGACCTCGCTGCGCGTACGTTCTGCCAGGTCCTTATCGGCAAAGGGAAGGTTAGCAGCGTCATCAAAAGGTTTCTTTTGTTTGCGGCCGTAAGCCCAGACAACAAGTCCGACGAAGGTAATCAACATAAAAAGGGTGCTTAGCCCTCGCAAATCATTGATATCCATATCAGCGTCGCGCCTGTATCAGTGTGCCTAGCTGTTGTAAGTAGGCAATCAACGCATCAATCTCTCGTACATCCTTAACGGCAGCTTCAGCGCCCGCAATATCGGCGTCAGTGTAGGGCACACCCAGCTTGCGCAGGGTCGCCAGTTTCACGGGTGTCGTTTCTGCGTCGATGGTGTTGTTGAAAAGCCACGGGAAGGCGGGCATGTTGGATTCGGGAATCACATCTCTGGGGTTGTATAGATGCGCTCGATGCCACTCGTCGCTGTAGCGGGCGCCAACTCGAGCAAGGTCCGGGCCTGTGCGCTTCGAACCCCATAGAAAGGGTCTGTCATAGACGAATTCACCCGCCACGGAGTAGTGCCCATAGCGTTCTGTTTCGGCGCGCAGGGGGCGTATCATTTGTGAATGACAGGTATGGCAGCCTTCGCGGATGTAAATATCCCGTCCTTCCAGCTCTAATGCAGAGTAGGGTTCAAGCCCCTCTACCGGCATAGTGGTGCTCTTTGAAAATGCCAGAGGCACCAGTTCTACCAGCGTTCCAAAGCTGATTGCCACGATGATCAAGGCGATCATCAGACTGGGAGTGCGTTCAATTTTGTCATGCTTCATGCGTTCTCCCCTTTAGACGGTAGCAACAACGGCTTCTGATTTTTCAATGGTGACGCTAATATCGCGCCGTGTGGTCATCCAAACGTTATAGGCCATGACCAACATGCCACTGAAGAAAATGAGCCCACCTATCATTCGCACAACGTAGCCCGGGTGACTCGCAACTAGAGACTCGATAAAGGTGTAGGTCAGCGTGCCGTCTTCGTTGTAAGCGCGCCACATGAGCCCTTGCATGATGCCGTTTACCCACATGGACGCTATGTAAAGAACCGTGCCAATAGTCGACATCCAGAAATGCAGGTTGATCAGTGCAACGCTATGCATTTGCTCCTTGCCAAAGAGTTTTGGAATCAGATGATAGAGCGATCCTATGGAGATCATAGCCACCCAGCCCAGCGCCCCCGAGTGCACGTGGCCAATGGTCCAGTCGGTGTAATGTGACAAGGAGTTCACCGTCTTGATCGCCATCATGGGGCCTTCAAAGGTGGACATGCCATAGAAGGAAAGGCTGACCACTAAAAACCGGAGAATGGGATCGTCTTTGAGCTTATCCCAAGCTCCAGACAGCGTCATGATTCCGTTGATCATTCCACCCCAGGAGGGCGCTAATAAGATGAGGCTCATGACCATGCCCAGGCTTTGTGCCCAGTCGGGTAGTGCCGTGTAATGTAAGTGGTGTGGCCCCGCCCAAATATAAATAGATATCAGTGCCCAAAAGTGCACGATGGATAAGCGATAGGAATAAACCGGTCGCTCAGCCTGTTTCGGCACAAAGTAGTACATCATTCCCAGAAAGCCTGCTGTCAGGAAAAATCCCACGGCATTGTGGCCATACCACCACTGCACCATGGCATCGACGGCACCGGCATAAGCCGAATAAGATTTGGTCATACTGACAGGGAGTGCTGCACTGTTGACAAGGTGAAGGATAGTTACCGTTACGATGAAAGCGCCAAAAAACCAGTTGGCTACGTAAATGTGCTCAACCTGCCGTTTCATAATCGTGCCGAAAAATACAACGGCATACACGATCCAAACAATGGCTAAAAGAATATCAATGGGCCACTCGAGTTCGGCGTATTCCTTGGACGTGGTGAGTCCCATGGGCAAAGTGATAGCGGCCGCCACAATGACAGCCTGCCAGCCCCAGAAGGTAAACGACGCTAACCCGTCGGAAACAAGCCTAGCCTGACAGGTTCGCTGGACCACGTAATAGGAAGTAGCGAAGAGCGCGGAGCCGCCAAAGGCAAAGATCACTGCGTTGGTATGCAGTGGACGCAGCCTGCCGAAGCTGGTCCAGGGTAGGTCGAAGTTGAGCGCTGGCCAGGCAAGCTGAGCCGCAATCCAAACGCCAATGCCCATGCCTACGATGCCCCACACCACCGTCATAATGGCGAATTGACGCACCACCTTGTAGTTGTAGGTTACCGGTAAAGTCTCGATGGCATCGGTCGCCATTATCATGCACCTCAATCAGCGAAACTGTCGTGGCGCCCCCGCACCGGTCAGCTTTGCGTACTCCACAGCACCCCGGGCCGTTCCCAAGATATCAACTGTTTACTGCTTTTGGAGCTCGTGTGTCGAGCTCTCGTGTTTGTAGGCCACTTATTCAGTCAGTAAAAGCCGGCATGGCTCCCCAGTCCCACAGTAACGTTGTGGCGACAAGTAGGCACACCAACATGACGAGTGACACGCCAATTACCGCGCTGGCAAAGAGAAAACCCCTCGACTCTGGAATTTTCATGACTATAGGGATGCCATTATAAAGCAAATACGTCGACCAACAGACTGCGAAGACGCCAATCAACATATCCAGCCAAAGAATGGGGTAGAACCCTACGGCTCCTGCGATAAAAAGTGGCGTGGCACAAACACTGGCGATCAGAATACCCTTGATAAATGAAGACTTGGCGCCATAGGTCTCCGACATCCAGTGTATGAAGTAACCAATGGCCACGACACAAGACACCATGCCCCCGTAGAAAAGAAAGCTGATGAGTCTCGCGCTCTCGTCAGTGAGGCGGATGACATCCCGACCCGTGCCCACGGTCCAGCCCACGTGAGTGGTACCGATGTACCAGGCGTAGGCAGGTAAAATTGCCCAAATGAGAGGGTATAGCAGCATCAGTGCCTGGCTCGTGTCATCGAGTTGCGCTAGACGACGCCACGCGGCACTGGGCTTGGTCATGATGCCCAAGCTGTGATGGAACATGACTCTATTCCCTTGGCTTTAGTGTGGTTATTCTATGCCGGCACACGACGCGCCGTCGAGTTATTTTACTGTTCTTGCTGCCGGGAGAAAACCGAGCGCTGATTTTTAAAAAAAGCCCGCCCTAGATCACAAACTTAACGTGCAATGATCGGTAATAAATTGTGCAAGGCTTCAGGAAGAAGCTGTTCAGAGCCCAAGGTCTCGATAAAGTCGATGCCCAGTTGCCGGGCTAGAGTGTCATCCTGGCAATCACGTAACACGACATGCTCCCCAACAAGGTGGTGTAGATCACTGATGGTTTGATGAAGCGCAACGAGGTTCTCGTCCACGGATTCTGCGGGCCAAAGAGCGGAATCGAGTGCTAGGGTATGTGGTTTGAACTTTTGCAGTACCGCTGTGCTGCCGCGCTTTGGATTGACCTCGGCTACTGAGATTTGACAGCCTATGGAGCGCAGCGTTCCACAAAAGTGGGCGGCGTCATTGTCTTCACGCAGTCTGGCTGAATCGGTCAATTCGAACCACAAACGGTCAGTGCCTATCCCGCTTTCGGAGACCTCATTCAACAAAAAATCGAGGAACTCCGGGTGCAATACCGACTCGGTACTGATATTGAGTTGAAAGAGCGGCAGGCTGCGACCTGCGGCGACCACTGATTCAGCAAAGCGGCAGGTATTGTTGACCTTAGAGCAGTCAATTGCGATGGCCAAACCCGTTATTGGGTAGCGTTGTCGTTGTAGGTCGGTGTTACCGGCGGTAAGTCCATCTGACAGGACCTGGTACCGGGTTTGCACGACAGCATCATTTTCAAGGGTGCGCCGGTGCAAAGGGCGTAAAGAAAACTGTGGCTGGGGCGTCTCCTTCTGGAGCATGGCATAGGTTTTTCGAACCTCATTTGCCAAGTTGTTAACTTGAGGCAGTGGAGCAGCGATGACTCCCATATTGGGCGCTGTAGCAAGCCCTTGTTTGGCAATATCTTCTAAATTAACCCAAAGCGCTTCAGCGCTGGAGATGCTGGCGTTGATGGCGGCAATACCAATGCCAGCAGGAGGCGCTGAGCTGCTGTCGTCTGTCAGCAGCTTGCGCAGCTGCTCGCCGCTTGAGATGTTGACGATGATGCCGTGGGTCGATGGAGATAGGGAGCCTTCGCTGGCGATTAAAACTGCGCCGCTGAGCAGCTGTTTACTGACATGCTCGACGCCTGCTGTGTCTTCCGCGTGTATCGCGAGAGCGCAGCTTGTTATTCCTCTACGCTTTGCTCGTCGAATATGACTTTGAGCCGCATCAACCATATCCGACCGAGATTGGGCCAGTGATATCGGCGAGTTCTCTCGTGTATTGAGGTCTTCTTGACGTTTTTCTAGCGTTTGAAAAACACTGCGTTCGATAATCGGCAGTTCGTCTGAGGGGGCCAGCGGTTTGAGCCTATTGCTAAGCTGCCTCGCAAGTTGAATGAGATTTATGTCTTTAATCTTGAAACCTTGCTCGTTGACGAAAGCAAAGCGGGTGGAGTTTGCGTTTTTCCATATCAGCTGCAGATTTTGTGATGATCCGTCAGGTGAGATTTCACAGATCCAGCTTTTTAATTTGAGTTGATGTGCTCGCTTTGTCCAATTCTCAAGGCGGGGAAGTGTGGCTAGGCGCTCCGAGAATTTAGGTTCGGTAAATACTTCAGGTTCAGGTAGGGAGGAAGCTGCGAGGGTAATGGGTTCATCGCCTCCAAGTTGCTGCTGTAGCTGCTGCAAAATTCCCTGGGTTTCGATGGATAAAAAGTTGTCACCGAATCCTTTGGGAAGTGTCTGAGTGATTTTTTTAGCTGCCTCGGGCTTCAATGGAATGCCTGTCTCCATGGTGCGTTGCAGCGAACTGTTAATTTGTGAGATGCGCTCAAGGACCGTTTCATAAAATAAAGAATTTTCTGCCCGCAGTTGGATCAGCACCAGTTCATCGCGCAGGAAGGCGTCGATCAGGCTCAGAAGGCTAGCGGGCATGAGTCCATCGGGGAGCATTTGACTCAGGTCGGCCTCTACCTGCTGGGCTGCCTGTTCGCGCTTTTCTTTACCCTCTTCAGCAGCAATCTGACGTTGGATATTACGCTGCTGTTGTTTGAGCATTGATACCGCAAGATGATTTATCTTGGTGAGTGCTTTTTCGAAGGTATCGAGACTGCCATTAAACTCACGTTGAATGGGGCTTAAAGCGTCATCAATCTGTTGCTCTAACCGTGCACTGTTTCGAGGGGCTAACGCACTGAGCTCACTGAGGCGTTCTACCAGCAGGCGGGCGGGGTGTTCCTGGTTCTGGAAAAATGCGGGATCGGTAAGGGAAAGCTCTGCAAGGGGCAACTTTAAATTGTCGATACTCCGACTCACTTTTTCGGTGAGGGGCAGGGTATCGAACATAGTTTGGTACAAGTTATCGATCAGCTGCACGCTGCCTTTCAAGGGCAATAATGAAGCGTCTATTTCGTCGAGGCCTAACTGATTGACCAAGGGTTCGGACTGTGAGATTCCTCCCCCCGCCCGTCGCACAGCGGCAATTTTGAGTGCCAATTCATCGGCTTTTTCGCTGAGCTCTGCGTCGCTTAGGGCGTCTTTTGGTAGCTCTGACTGCAGGGTCGGGAGGCGCAGTCTAGCCAGCATTGCCTCGTCGATTGCAGGTTTAGATGTTGTTTGGCCGCGTCCAGGCAAATACTCAGCGATGCCTTCTTCCTGCGCCAATGACGTTAGTGGCGACTTTGCTAATGCGGTATCTGAAGAGGCAGAAGGCTGGCTTGGATCGGTAAACCTGGACAAACTTTGTGGCACGAGGCTAGCGCTGGAACGAGTGGGGGTCACTGCTTGATTGAGTGGGCCCGTATTTGTTGGGGCCTCTGAGGCGTGTGTTGGCCTCGTCGTCAAGTTTGCTAAGGGTGCTGCTGCCGCTGAACTGTCGATCTCGTTGCGGGTTGATTGGGGCGAAGTCTCTTGTGCCCCAGCGTCAATTTCCCGGGTAGGCCCGTCGGCAGTAGCGGTAAGAACAACATTGAGCTCTTGGTATAAAGCGCCGGCTTCAGGGAGTAAGTTGAGGGTAAAAGCGCGATCGAGTTCAGCAATGATAAAGTCTGGTAGGCCCAGCGGCTGAACGTAACGACGATATGCTGTAGCCAGGCCTCGCAAGCCAAAGGGGAGTCGAATCGTCTGTGGATCTACACCCAGCAATGCCCCCAGGCCCAGAGTCAGTGACTCGAGTTGACCCCAGTACCTTTCCGACCCGGCTTGTACGATCGAATCAATCGCGGAGCTATTGTCAAAACCTCTAAGGTCAACTAGGTCTAACTCCGCCGGTGTTTGTTCAGTATCGACAGTCGCTGCAGGGCTTAAATTATCAAATCCAAGGTCGATTTCGGCGAGTAGTGTGGCAACAAAATCTTTGCTGTTAGATTTGAAACCTGAGAACGCTTCAAAGGCTTGGGTCCTATGATCCGGGGCTAGCTTAGCGCTGGCGGATAAATTAAACAGGTGATCTGCCATTGCCTCGGCCACTAAGCTTAGTCGAGGTTGTAAGAGCTTGCCAGTGTATTGCCTCAGCGCCATGATGCGCGCGGGAGGGTTGGCTGGGGCGGCGCTGTCTGGATTTTCCCGTTTCATAGCTCACCAAAATTACTGCAAGCTGATTGTGTCGCCTGCGGGCTTGATATGCCAGTCCCATATTTTATAGTTTGTTTCTTGAAACATGCAGGGATACACCGTTGATAAAATCGACACAATTTAGCGAATCTAAATCTCCTCTCCCGCCCGAGTGGTCGAAGACCCTTGGTGAGTGCCTTGCGGGGCCCCAGATGCAAGGGCTGTCCCACTTTCTGCGTGGTGAAAAGGCCTCGGGAAAAATTATTTACCCCCCCGGATCTGAAATCTTTAGCGCATTGGAGCTAACGCGACCTGAGGCTATTCGGGTTGTCATTTTGGGGCAGGATCCTTATCACGGTCCCGATCAGGCACATGGACTCAGTTTCTCGGTACGTAGGGGGGTTGCCATTCCTCCCTCCCTACGCAATATTTTTAAAGAACTGCAACGTGATCTCCATATCGAAAGACCTTCTCACGGCTGTCTTAACCACTGGGCTAGCCAGGGGGTGCTGCTACTAAATGCTGTGCTTACCGTCGAGGCGGGGCGTGCGGGTTCACACCAAAATCGTGGTTGGGAAGACTTCACTGACCGTGTTGTCGCCACCGTGAGGGACGTCGGTAAGCCCACCGTATTTATGCTTTGGGGTGCTCAGGCGCGCAAAAAGTTCGGTGCTATTGAGGGTTTGGAGAATTGTGTTTTAACCGCCCCCCATCCATCACCGTTGTCAGCGCATCGCGGTTTCTTGGGGTGTGGGCACTTCTCACAGGCCAATGCCTTTTTAGAGCGCCATGGGCGTGGGGTTATCGATTGGGCACTGCCTGATTAAAGTCGGCGGCCACTTTGGCATCAGAAGCTGCCGTTGGGCATTCCGTCTTTGCTGCTTCGTGTTCTCTCAGTCGCCTAGGTGTTCATGACTCAGGTGTTCCTGACTTAGGTGTTCCTGATTTAGCTGTTCTTGGCATAGGGGATGGGCGCATCACCAATACTGATCTCTTGACCGGTCTCCTCTATCAACACATGTTGGCCAGCTGCATTTTCGGTGGCTTCTATCAAAAATAGGCTGCCGGTCTGATAGTCAGCGCTATTTACGATGCTACCCACCGCACGGTTATCGGTTTTGCTCAATAATTTTGCCCCCTCGGTCGAGCACTTAACCAGTGCGGTTCCATGATAAAGGCGTCTCTTGGGCGTTCCCCGCCAATGCAGTCGCGCAATAATCTCTTGTCCGGTATAGCAACCTTTGTCAAAGCTTACCCAACCCGCCAAATCGTAACTCAGGTCCTGAGGTAGATATTTCCCGGTTGTGGTTGAAGTGACTCTAGCCTCTCCTCGCAGGCAGCCAAGGGCACGCCAGGCCGCCGTATAGTCGTCAAGAGATTCATTGTTGAGGTTGGCTTCTATCACGGCGGAATCGTTGGCGACTAATAAAGAGGTCTGGTCAGCCAAAGGAATTAGCCAGCCTTGGGCCAGGGCTATGGCTCGATTGGCGCTAAGGGGGGTGCTATCAAACCCAAACTGGGCATGTGCTTCAGGTCCAGTGAGGCCCCAAGGGTGTTCTAGCGTTTGGGTAAGGTCTGCCTTACTGAACATCAAATACTTAGTGAGATGGGTTAATAGCGAGCTAGCTAGGCTCTCATTGACACAGAGAATGATATCGTCGGGACTGACAACCAGGGCACGAAAATCGGCGATGACTCTGCCTTTAACATCACAAAAAGCACCGGGTATGACGTCGAGGGACTGCGCTTTTGCAAAGTCAGCAGTGGTCTGCCCCTGAAGAAATTTACACGCATCCTGTCCTTGCAGGCGCAGCAATGCCTCATGGGTTAAGGGGGCCCATCCGTTCAATAGATCGCCCGCCGTATCTGTCGGATTAAATGGGGTATTCGTCATCGGTGACGGCCTTAGGCTCGGTATCGGCCTGCATTGTATGTTAATTTTGCGTAATTCCAACGTGCTTTACTTACCAAGATGCGACAGCAACTTGCGCGCTTACAGGTCTTGCCCGTTGGTGGGGCTGCCTGTTTGTCCGCTATCAGATACCCCATACACTATTGATCCAGTCCAAGCCGCGAGGGTGGAGAGCCCATGACCCAGAATGAACAAACGAATCGAATGCGTTGGGCCAGTAGGCGCGGTTTGCTCGAGCTTGATTTATTGCTTGGACCGTTTATGGATGCGTGCTTCGCGGAACTTGAGCCATCCCTGAAGGATGATTATCAGCAACTCATGGGTCACGAGGATCAGGATATCCTGAATTGGATCTTAGGTAGAGAAACCCTAGTGGATGAAAGCCTGGTCGCTATTACCGATAAGATCAGAGCACATAATTTGTCCAAGCTGCGTTAGTGACTGTGATCCACGGTGGGCGCCGTGTAGCTGGGCAGCTCTAAATCTGTGGCCTGAGGATTTTTAAAGGCCGGATGCTCTGGCGGTATCAGAATAGAGTCGCGGGTATCGGCACTGACCTCAGGATAGTCTCGGTTGAAATGAAGCCCTCTAGATTCAGGTCTGGCTGCGGCACAGCGGACGGTCAGCGCGGCGACCTCAGCGAGATTTCGCAACTCAAGTAACGGTCTTGTGATCAGAAATTGGCCGTAGTAATTCTCAATCTCCACCTGCATGAGTTCGATCGCATTGGCGGCAAAAGCCAGTCTGCGATCACTTCTCACAATGCCCACGTAATCCCACATAAGCCGTCTTAGGGCCTGCCAGTGATAGGGGATAATAACGCCTTCGTCGGATATGCGAACACGGCTATCATCCCAATTGGGCAGTTTCTGAGGAACGGGAAGATCCGTGTCAGCGATGTGGCGGGCGGCAGATGCAGCATAGACAAAACATTCGAGGAGTGAGTTGCTGGCCATGCGATTAGCGCCGTGTAAGCCACTGCAAGCGGTCTCACCGATGACATAAAGGCCGGGCAGGTCGCTAGCGCCAAATTGGTTAACGACAACACCCCCGCAGGTGTAGTGGGCTGCGGGCACGACAGGAATTCGATCTTTGCAAATGTCGATACCTAGAGACAGGCAGCGTTCGTAGACCGTGGGAAAATGACTGCGTAAAAATTCTGGGGAGCGGTGAGTAATATCCAAATACACGCAGTCAAGCCCAAGCCGTTTCATTTCATGGTCAATCGCACGGGCAACAATATCCCGAGGTGCGAGTTCACCGCGAGGGTCGAAGCGAGTCATAAAGGCCTCGCCGTTGGGCAGCAATAGCTTAGCCCCCTCGCCCCGGAGTGCTTCGGTGATTAAAAATGACTTGGCTTTAGGGTGGTAAAGGCAAGTAGGGTGGAATTGATTGAACTCCATATTGGCGACCCGACAGCCCGCGCGCCAGGCTATCGCAATACCGTCACCGCTCGCGCCGTCAGGGTTTGAAGTATATTGATAGGCCTTGCTGGCACCACCCGTAGCAAGAACAACAGCCCTTGCCGCTATTGTTTTGACGACATGACTGCGGGTGTCTAGTACGTGTGCACCGACGCAACGACCATCGACTCTGATTAGGTCCACCGCGTAGCAGTCGGGTAGCAATGTAATGTTATCGGCTGCTG
>QXYP01000221.1 GCA_009886815.1 Halieaceae bacterium | reverse complement strand
CCCGCAGCGGCTTGTAGCCCCTCGGCACCTATCTGGTCGGGATCTGTTGCAGTCATTGCAGTGCGAACAGCTTGTGGGCAAAGCAGGGATACTTTGATGCCCTGATGGCCGTAGGTTAGGGCTAGCCATTCGCCAAAGCCTACTGCGGCGTGCTTGGTAACCCCATAAGCCGCCCCCCCAATCTGGTTGAGGAGGCCAGCGGCTGATGCGGTATTGAGGAAATAGCCCCCGCCTCGCTTAATCATTCGCGGTACAAGGTGGCGAGCCGCATAAACGTGTGCCATTACGTTGACATTCCAGCTGATCTGCCACTCCTGATCGGGAGATTGCTCGCTGGGGCCGGCGGCTAAGCCTGCGTTGCTACAAAACAGATCAATGGGGCCTACCTGAGACTCAACGTCGTCGATCACGCGAATAATATCGACAGCGATAACCTGTTTGGCGCCTTCGGCCACAAATTTGTTAACCAGCGCTTTGCCAATGCCGCTACCGGCCCCAGTGACTACAATAATTTTATGATTGATTTCCACGAAAATCGACTCCAGCGATGGGCTTGGTATAAAAATAGGACACCTGTTTTGGTGTCAATTGTGATCCTGTTGAGCAGTATCGCGTTTGAAACCAATGCTATAAAGCACTAAGTGGCCGGATTGGCGCACTATTTATTTTTTTGACCCCATGACGGCCTTTTTGGGTCTATCTGTGGAGAGCCCCTTGATAAATCTATTGAGGATAAACACATCCGTCTGAAGTGCTCATCATATCAAAATATTGACATAGAAAATGCCAATAACTAGTGTGTGGTGTTCTTGGTGAAGACCTACCGTATTAGGGGACAGGGAAACCATGACGATCTACGCTGCAGGGAGCGTCAAATGAGTGGAACGGTGGTGGATGGACAGACCGAGCCCGTGACAGGGCAGCCGGCACTCACGCTTTACGGTTCCAACATTTCTTATTTCACCGGGAAAATGGAGAATTATTTCCGCATCCGTGGCATTCCTTATCATTTTGAGTCCATGCAGTTTCCCAGCATGGAGCGACTGTTAAAACGTGAGATTGGCGTCTCGCAAATGCCCGCCGTGCAGCTTGCCGATGGACGTTGGCTCACCGACACAACCAAAATGATCGAGTGGTTTGAGTCAGAGTTCTCCGACAACGCGCTTATGCCATCCGACCCCGTTCAGGCTTTCGTTGCACATCTGATCGAGGACTGGGCTGACGAGTGGTGGTGGCGCCCAGCGATGCACTATCGTTGGCATTATACCGAGGGCGCGCGTTTTGCATCATGGCATCTCGCCACAGAACTGATGGGCTCGGTTCCTCTGCCAGTCTGGCTAAAGGGATTGCTTCTTCGCCGGCGGCAACGTCGGGGCTATACGGTGGGTGACGGCCTAACAGGACAAAATATTCCTGCTGTGGAGGCCAGTGTAAAACGCCTTTTTGCCCAGCTACAGGGGATCTTTAGTGTCCGGCCTTACCTCCTGGGGAGTAGGCCATCACTGGCCGATATTGGACTATCGGGCCCCTTTTTTCGCCACTTCGCCCTTGACCCTGTACCACTAGAAATCTTGCGTCAAACGGCTCCGGCGGTGCTCGAGTGGGTAGGGCGTTTATGGAATTCACGCCCTGAAGATCTTCGCGGTGAGTGGTGCTCAACACTGCCCGACGATCTATTGCCGTTACTAAGCGACATTGGCGCCGAATATTTACCGTACCTCAGTGCCAATGCCCAAGCCGTAAATCGTGGGCATAAACGTTTCGATGTTCAAGTTAATGGTATCGAGTACAAAAAAGCGCGGTATTCTCAATATCGTGTTTGGTGCTTGGAGCAGTTACGAATGCGGTTGCTCCAGCTGCCTGAAGATACCCGAAAAACCACGCAAGATTTACTCGAAGCCCAAGGCTGCTGGTCGGCACTATGGCAGCCTCAAGTTCTGCCTTTGTTGCCCAATCAAGAGATCGATTTGCCTTTCCGGGCCACGACGAAGATGATCGGGGTCAATGAAGTGTGATAACACGGCAGTAACAATAAAAGGATTTGCGCTGTCTGAGGCGCGGGCGTTAACGGATAGCGGTGCCAGGGGTGCCGTATATGGGGGAAGAGGTTCCAGTTTCAAAATAACCTTGAGGCCATAAATGAGAGAGGGCATCAACGCGTGTAGCCCACGAGCAAAAAAGACCAGGGCTTTGGGGTTCAAAGACCCTGCAAGTGTGGGGTTGAGTTAACTATTTGTTAGGGCTACCACTGGATAGATCAAACACAGTTTGGAGTCGAACTTGTCCCTGTCAAAAAAGCAGCGGGCAACTAAAAAGCGAGAGGTTTTGATATGTTTCGATACGTTCTTTTTACACTGTTGCTGGTTTTTTCTGCTGGCGTATTAGCGGGCACTCTAGAGGGGCTCTGGCAAAAGCAGGGTGAAGCGGTTTGGATTGAATTCACGGCTAACAGTACTACGGGTGTTGTCGTTCGAAATGACAAAAAGCCAGAGGCCGTAGG
>QXYP01000220.1 GCA_009886815.1 Halieaceae bacterium | reverse complement strand
GAAATGCGAGAAGATGGCACACTGGTCATAGGCTTTGACATCTCGGGTACCGGAAGGGTCACTAATTTGGAACGACTGCGAGAACCCGAGGTCGAAGAAGAGAAGGCCATACGGCGGTTAGTGCGCGCTTTAAAAAATACGCGATTTAGACCGCCGTTTGCCGATGGTATGCCGGTTGCGCAAGAGGGCCTCATTTGGTCCTTTGAACCCGTATCATGGGGGGGCCTGACGCCGGATGTCACCGCCGCGTCTACCACCGACACAGAGGAATAGAACCGGCATGATGCAACAAACCATTAACAAAAGTGTCGGAATAATAGGCATTGTTGGCGCTGTTTTGCTGCTCAGTGGCTGTCCCAGTGCCAGCACGCCAACCAAGCCCAGTACGCCCTCGCCACCCAGTGCTTCAACGCCGCCCCCTAGCAGCTCTAGTTCTAGTAGCAGTTCCAGTTCAAGTAGTAGCTCCAGCTCAAGTAGTAGCTCTAGTCCCAGTTCGAGCAGCAGCTCCAGTTCGAGTTCTAGCAGCAGTTCAAGCTCTAGCCCCAGTAGCAGCTCTAGTTCTAGCCCTAGTTCAAGTAGCAGTTCAAGCTCAAGTTCGAGTCCATCGAGTCCGGCTCAGGGCAGCGCGTCCAGCACCGGGGGCACTTCCAGCACCCAACCTGGTAGCGACACCTTTCCTCAACCCGCTGGAGACGCGGCGGCATCAGGCGATGGCACTGCAGGTGACGCGGCACCCGGAACTGCCGCTGACCCGGGATTTGGTGACATTGCCGGGCAAGAAGCCCTGCCCGACATGCGCGACGTGCTGCCAACCTTCGATGAAAGCTACGGTGACGCTTCGGGGTCGTCAGAGGGTGAGTCTGAGACCCAGGGAACTGGAGAAGCCTCGGGCGGCAATGCCGAGGGGCAAAACAACGCTACGGGTAACCCAGAGGGTACCTATGGCCAACGTCCCGCAGGCCAAGGCACCCGCGCCGAGGGCGGTATGGAGGGCATGGCCGGAGTCGATGGCACGCTGACCACCATGGAGCAAGTTGCCATACTGGATCGACAACTCGAACAAAGTACTAGCGATTTCGACGCCCTGATTTTAGAAGAGCAGCAGCGACAGCGGGAGATGGAACGCAGTCGGCAGACCACGACCCCAGAGCAACCCGAACCCGCAGGCCCCGGAACATCGGGGCGATCCCCCTACCAAGATGACGTAGCCATGGGTGGCGGCGGCGGTGTTGGCGGTGGACTGGGAGGTGCCAGCGGGGGTGGTGCACCCCCAGAAAATCCAGCCATTTATAAACCGCCTGTCGATATCCCTGATGGCGCTGACGACGATGTGGTGGCGCGACAACTCCGGGAAGCGGCAATGCGAGAGCCAGATACTGCGGTTCGAGAGCGACTGTGGAATGAATACCGCAAATATAAGGGCATAGAGGTGCCCGAGGAATGATGACACGGGCAATCCTATTGTTATTGGCAGTGGCGCTTACAGGCTGCGTTAACCAAACGGTTAAAAGCACGTCAGTGCCGCCGCTAGCGCAACCTCCTCAGCCAATACCGGATGCTCAGGTGCTCGATGTCGGTGTTGCCATTCTTGATCCAGGTATTAGCGAGCTGCAAGACGATGACCGAGTTTATCCAGAAATTCGTCGTGCTGAAGCTACCTTTATTGCCAGAGAACTGACCACAACCCTAGAGGAAGTGGGCGCATGGGGTGCGGTTCGGGTCGTTCCCGATACCAGCCAATTCACCGATTTACTCATAACCGGAAAAATACTCCACAGTGATGGAGAACACCTAGAACTCGCCGTTGAAGTCACCGACGCCCGCGGAAAACAGTGGATCGAAAAAACCTATGAAGGTGTGACCAGTCGCTACGCCTACGAAAATCGGGCCACCGCTGACCGCGACCCCTTCTTATTGGTGTATCGGCAAATAGCCAACGATATGCTGACGGTATTTAACCGCACGTCAGGCCGAGATCGTTTAGCTATTAGGCAGGTGGCCGAACTGCGCTTTGCACGAACATTCGCTCAGGACGCCTTTCAAGACTACTTAGCTGAAGATGAAACCGGCCTCTATACCATTCGCCGGCTACCCGCAGAAAATGATCCTATGCTGGAACGCGTGCGCAATTTACGGCAACGCAACTATGTATTCGTCGATACCCTGCAAGGCTACTACACGGGTTTTTCAGAGGATATGTACACGCCATACCAGGAGTGGCGCAAACTGAGCTACGACGAAGTGGTCGCCCAACGAGAACTTCAAAGCGAAGCTAACCAGCGCCTCATTGCCGGTGCTGCAGCGGTAATTGCTGGCATCGCGGCTCAGGGGTCAAGCAGTGACTACGCCAATACTGCCGGTGTGGTTGGCATTGCAGGCGGCGCCTACTTACTAAAAAGCGGTCTTGAAAAGCGCGCGGAATCCAGTATTCATTCACTGGCTATTGAAGAGCTGGGGCAGTCCTTGTCGGCGGAAATCACACCCAGAGTCATTGAGCTAGAAGACCGAACGGTGCGACTCTCGGGCAATGTCGAAGACCAATACAATCAATGGCGAGAGCTTATGGCTGACATTTATGCCACTGAAATCGGAGCGCTAGACATGCCCGATGCCCAAGCCGATTCTGGGGCGCCCGACAACCCCGAAACCGACTGATCTCGCCGTTGCCACTATTATGAGTGATTCCCACGAACAGCCCTTGAAGGCTGCCGCTTTTAGCCCCCAATCGGCGACGCCAGAGGGGGTGAGCAACACAGACCATAGACGGCCGCAGTGGCTTATCCCCGGTGTTATTGCGCTATTCGTAGCCGCCATCGCCGTGCTTTTGATCTTACCCAACGTGGTCCCGACCCGCGACTCAACCAGCGACTCAACCAACGACATTGCGATGCCCGGACAAGCTGAAGGAAGCGCAGCAAACCCACAGAGCAACACGGTCAACGGCGATAACCTGGGGGAGGAACGAAGCCCTTTTGCAGAAGCCCAGCAGCAGAAACTGCGTAAACTGGCACAAGATGCTCTGCAAATCGTTCTGGAAGCTCAGGAGTCCCTGCAGGAGTTTTCAGTAGAAAGCTGGGCAGCTGAGGCCTACGCCGCCGCACTTCTCATCGCCAACACCGGTGACGAAGCCTACCGAGAACGACAGTTTGTCGACGCCGCCGCAGCGTATCAAGAGGCCGCCACAGCCCTCGCCGTTCTTGAAGACAGCATTCCAGAGCGGGCACAAAAAGCACGCTCTGAAACCCTTGCTGCGATTGAATCGGGGAACAGTCTCGCCGCCCAAAATGGCTACGAGGTGCTCGCCTTATTGGAACCCGTTGACCCCGAGCTGCCTCGCTTATTGGAGCGCATCGCGACCATTCCCGAAGTGGGTGCAGCCTTGGAAATAGCGGCCAAATCTGCCGATATGGGCGATACAGCCGCCGCCGTTAAAGCCGCATTGGACGCAAAAGCCACAGACCCCGAGCATCAACGGGTGGCCCAACTGTTGGCTCAATATCAGGAGGCGGATGCCCTAGCCCGCTTTCGCGCGGCCATGAGTGCGGGTTATGCGGCGTTAGATGCAGAAAATTTCAATGAGGCCCGCGCGTTCTTTGCCAAGGCCGGTAAGATTCGCCCTGGCGCTTCAGAGCCGCAATCTGCCCAGGCTGAACTGACC
>QXYP01000022.1 GCA_009886815.1 Halieaceae bacterium | reverse complement strand
TGCGGACCGGGGTTTTCATATCCTGGCGGGCGTAATAACCCGGTGCCAGCACCTTAATAAGCATAAAAGCGGTTAAGCCCAAAGCATAAGCTCGAAGTGACCAGGCGGCTTTTTCAACATCTCCGGGACTGAACGCCCCGTATTGAAAGAGCGTTGTCAAAATGGGCTTTGCCAGCAGCACCAGTGCCGCAGTCGCCGGCAGTGCGACTAAGACGATGAGCCCCAGCGCCCAATGCAGTGTCGCCACAAATGCAGGGGATTTATCCGCCGCCGTTGCTCTGGCCTGCTGAGAAGACAGATTCGGTAAAATCACCGTGGCTACTGCGATGGCAAATATACCTAAGGGTAGTTCAGTCAATCGATCGGAGTAGTAGAGCCACGATACGCTCCCCGCCGGGAGTAGCGAGGCCAATACCGTGTCTAGCAGCAAGTTAATTTGACTGACAGAGACACCAAATAGCGCTGGTACCATTAGGGTTAAAATTCGCTTTACGCCGGGATGTTTAGTATCCCAACGGGGTCTAGGTATCAGCTCGAGGCCATACAGCGAGGGGATTTGAAACAGCAGTTGCAGCAGACCCGCTAGCATGACGCCCAGTGCCAGTGCGTAGACGGGCTCTTCCAACACGGGTGCTAAATAAAGTGCAGCGGCAATCAGGCTCAGGTTTAACAACACCGGCGTGAATGCGGGCACACCGAACCGGCCATAGGCGTTTAAGATACCGCCTGCGAACCCCGTCATAGAAATTAAAAATAAATAAGGGAAGGTAATTCGGATCAGGTCTGCGGTAAGACTAAGCTTGCCCGGGTCGTTGGAAAATCCGGGCGCAAACACGAGGGCTACAAGAGGGGCAGCCAATATAGTGGCCGTGGTCAAGAGTATGAGAACCCCACCGAGAACACCTGTCACACGATCGACCAGTGCACGGACGGCGGCGAGCCCTCCCTGCTCTCGGGTCTCTGTCAGCACAGGGATAAAGGCTTGAGCAAAAGCGCCCTCGGCGAATAGTCGCCTTAAAAAATTCGGAATTTTAAAGGCAACGAAAAATGCATCTGCGTTGCTGGTAGCTCCGACAAGATTAGCCAGCACAACATCGCGCACCAGCCCCAGAACTCGAGACACCAGGGTGGCACCACCCACCAATGCGCTCGAATGAAGCAGACCCTTGGCTGGCTCAGGCGGCAAATCATTGCGCTTATCTGTGTCTAGTTGCTCAGCCATTGCTCGCGGAGGGTCTCGCCATGTCGTGCCAGCCATTGCAAAGCAATGAGTGTATGCCCGTTATTGATTTTATTAGCATCGAGCATGGTGAAGGCTTCTGCTCTTGGAATAGCATGCACCAGCAGGTCCTCGTGCTCGTCTGCAAGGCCGTGAATTTCACCGACACCCGCCGAAACAACTCGGCCTACAAATGCACGAATTTGCTCGGAGCAGGCACCTGCACTGGGATAAAATGTCGCAATGAGCTGCAACTGATCAAGGGCACAACCGGCCTCTTCTAAGGCCTCACGCTTGGCCACATCACTGTCGGTTTCACCATCGGCCACCATGCCCGCAACCAGCTCAAGCATCCACGGGCTTTCCTGTTCCCGCAGGGCGCCAGGCCTGAATTGCTCAACCAAAATAAGCTCGTCGCGAATAGGGTCCCAGGGCAATACCGCTACGGCATCACCCCGATTGAACATCTCGCGGCTCAACGGCTGACTCCAACCACCCCCAAAGAGCCGGTGCTTTAACCGTAGTTTTTCGAAGGAAAAAAAGCCCTCATAGACCGCATCACGCTCTAGAACCTGCGCATCTGCGGCGGAAAACCGCGGTGAGAATGGCATTAAAATCTGCGCTCCGTATACCAACTCACTGGCCGACTGTGATCGTCAACACGATCAACAACGTCGAGAATCAGCGCAAACAAGGCCATTCGAACCAACACACCGTTATCACTCTGGCGGAAAATAGCCAGATTGGGGTTGTCGTTTAAATCAACGTCTAGCTCTCTCGCACCCTCCCGGGAGTCTCGGGGTAAGGGATGCATGATGACCGTGTTGGGTTCGCAATGCGCCGTGTAAATACCCTGATTGAGTCGAAACCGTCCACGGTAGGCATCAGCTTCTGCTCGGGTTGTGAAGCGCTCTTCCTGCAAGCGGGTGGAGTACACAATATCGACGTCTGCAATGCCCAATTCAAGGCTATCGGTCTCCAAAACATCGTGACCACCCGACTGGAATTCATCGACAATCTCGGCCGGCATCTTGAGTTCAGGTGGGGAGACTAAATTTACTTTAACCCCTTGGAACAACTGCAACAGGCGCGATAAAGAGTGCACCGTTCGGCCAAATTTTAAGTCACCCACCATGGCCACACGCAGGGTATCGAGGCTGCGCCCTCGGGCAGCAAGTTCGCTGCGAATCGTGTAGAGATCGAGAAGTGCTTGCGTAGGATGTTCATTGGCACCGTCGCCGCCATTAATCACGGGAACACGACTGCCTTCGGCAAACTCGGCTACCGAGCCCTCGGCGGGGTGGCGCATTGCAATAACGTCAGAATAGCCACTCAGTACGCGCGCCGTATCGAAAAGCGACTCCCCCTTGGCAATTGCCGTACTTTCAAAGCCGGTCGTCTCTCGAACCTCACCCCCCAGCAAATTAAAGGCACTGCCAAAACTAATGCGCGTGCGTGTGGAGGGTTCAAAAAACATGGAACCTAAAATCGCCCCATCGAGGACGTGAGTCACGCGCTCGCGGTGGGCATAGGGTCGCATGCGATCCGCCACGGCGAAGAGCTGATCGACATCGGCGCGTTCGAATTGACGAATACTTAGGATGTGGCTACCGGGAAAGTGCAAAGCTTCAGTCCTGTGCCTAAGGTTGCGCCATGATAACTCATGGTAAGCCCGTATTAGCGGAGAAATTAGGGCGGATTATTACAGACGCAGGACCCACCCTACTGCGGCTGAGACCTCGGCTATTTTCCAGCTGCCCCTGAAGCGCTTGCTTTAGCCCAGTCAGCCCGTCAATTCGGCGCGAAGTTCGCCCATATATCGCTCTAGATCATCCAGCGCTGCAGTTTGGGTGGCACTCAAACCTTCTCGAGTGCGTTCCTCATCGAGATGTTTATTGAAGTCTTCCCAATTGGGGCCGGCTTTATCTGCCAGCATGTCTTGGCAATGCTCACGCCATCGCGCTTTTTCAGTGGGGTCGAGGGTCTCCGGAAAATTACGCGCGCGATAACGAAAAAACATCTCGGGTAATCTTCGATCCTCAAATGTCCATGTATTGCTTGCCAAACTATCAGGGGTCGCTTGTCGAATTGTTTCGAGTAGCGCCTCATCCCGTCGACCCAAAAAGCCCGCGTAAAGCTGAGTATCAGGATCGGTGCGGGGTTCAAAATTCCGGTCTGCATAGATCTGCTGGATAAACTGGGTAAATTTGCCAGGGTCGGCCTGACGCGCCCCCCGATAAGCCGCCAACGACGCCCTAGCACGCTCGCCATCGAGCCCCAATCGTTTTGCTGGCTCACCACTGACCCAGGTCGTCGGCAGCACCACCGGGGCTCGGTTTATTTTAATGGTCTTCAGTGGAGGTCGCTGCATGCCTTCTGGAAATTCAGCCTTTGGCGTAAATAACAGTTTGCTGACGTCCTCGGGGGGCTGGTCGAGAAAAGCCGATTCCTCGCCAAGATCTGCGCAGATCACCTCATTTTTGTTGGTGGGATGTGTCGCAAGCGGCAGCACTATCGCTAAATTGCTGCGCTGGGCACCAAACTGCCCCGAAACATGAACAACAGGCTTGGGGTCAACAGTATTCAGTAATGGCGCTATCGCCTGCTTACCGCGCTGGGCATACAACGTATCGAACAGCGCGGGCTGTTTTTCTTTCAACAAGCGAGCGAGGTCAATAGTCGCCAATACGTCGGCAAGGGCGTCATGGGCGTTGCCATGGTCTATTCCATTGGCCGCAGTAAGATCTTCCAATCGGAAGCTGGGCAACCCATCTTCCCGGGTGGGCCATACAATGCCCTCGGGGCGCAATGCGTACATAGCCCGTGCGACATCGATCAGGTCCCATCGACTCCTATTTTGACCAAACTCTCGGGCGTAGGGCGGAAAAAAATTGCGGTAGAGGGCGAAGCGCGTAATTTCATCATCGAACCGAATCGAGTTGTAACCCAGCACGCAGGTTC
>QXYP01000219.1 GCA_009886815.1 Halieaceae bacterium | reverse complement strand
AATGCCGTCGGGATTGCTATTCGTATCAACAATGCCAATTACCGGAATGCCCAGTTTGTTGGCCTCGGTAATCGCAATCCGCTCATGATCGACATCAATCACGAACAAAACGTCGGGCAAGCCCGTCATGTCTTTAATACCACCCACCGAGCGATCTAGCTTCTCTTTCGAGCGCGTTCGCATCAGCGCCTCTTTCTTGGTGAGCTTGGCGAAAGTACCGTCAGCTTCCTGATCTTCAAGCTCACGCAACCGCTTGATTGAAGATCGCACTGTTTTGTAGTTAGTCAACATGCCGCCTAACCAGCGGTGACTGACATAGGGCATGCCACAGCGGGCTGCCTGCTCTTCGATGACTTTTCCAGCGGCACGCTTGGTGCCCACAAACATAATATTGCTCTTATTGCTGGCAAGACGTTGGACCTGCTTTAACGCCTCGTTAAACGCGGGCACTGTGTGCTCGAGATTAATAATGTGTATTTTGTTGCGTGCTCCAAAAATGAATTGATCCATTTTGGGGTTCCAGAATCGGGTCTGGTGCCCGAAGTGGGCGCCTGCTTGAAGCAGATCGCGCATGCTTACCTGAGCCATAATTACCTTCCTGAGGTTTGGGTTTTTATCGCCACACATCTACTAGGTCCAACCGAATAACGGCACCCGGCCTAGATTTTTTGAGGTGTGAGTTCTTAATTTAAACGAGAGCTACTGCTCACGCCTCGCCAGACTCATTCCAGCGAGGCGCGCGTTATACCATAATTTCAACAATTGGAGAAGGGAAAAGGACATTGGGTCATCCTTTGGTTACAATGACCCACCGACCCGACAGAAGACGTGAACTCGCATGGCCGTTACTCCCAAAACACCCCAAGAGCTGCAAGGAATGCGCGTTGCCGGCAGTCTAGCTGCTGAAGTTTTGGAAATGATAGAACCTCTAGTCAAAGTGGGCATGACCACTGGCGAGCTGGACCGCATTTGTCACGACTATATCGTTAATGTTCAACAGGCCATACCTGCCCCGTTAAACTATCACGGCTTTCCCAAGTCAATTTGCACCTCAGTCAACGATGTCATTTGTCACGGAATTCCCTCTGACAGTAAAAAGCTACGCAATGGTGACATTATTAATATCGACGTTACCGTCATCAAAGATGGCTGGCATGGCGACACCAGCATTATGGTCGGAGTCGGTGACGTTGCACCCCACGCAGAGCGGCTAATGCGCATTACCCAGGAATGTTTGTATGAGGCCCTGGCGATTGTGCGCCCGGGGACAACTTTGGGTGATATCGGCCATGTGATTCAACAATACGCCGAGAAAAATTACTATTCAGTAGTCCGCGAGTACTGTGGCCATGGCATTGGCAAAATTTTTCACGAAGAACCTCAAATACTGCACTACGGTTCGCCTGGCGTGGGCGAAGTTCTGACCGAGGGCATGACTTTCACCATTGAGCCCATGATCAACGCCGGAAAGCGACATACCAAACTAAATACCAAGGATGGCTGGACGGTAACCACTCGCGATGGAAGGCTTTCGGCGCAGTGGGAGCACACCCTAGCGGTCACCGCCAACGGCTGTGAGGTGTTTACGAAAAGAACCCCAGAAATCCTGCCCTGCTGAGTTGAGACCGAAGAATGCCATCTATGGCCAGCCCGATTAGCCATTCAGACCAACCCGTCCAAGATTGTCAGCGGTACCTAGCCCAGGTCACTGAAGAGATCGCCGGCAATTTCCACCCAACAACGCCGGTGTGGCCACTGCTATCTGCACGTTCAAATGCGGTGGATAACGTACTGATTCACCTGTGGCAATTTTACTTAGATCAACGCTCAGATTTGGCGTTAGCCGCAGTCGGCGGATATGGCCGCGGCGAGCTGTACCCGTTCTCCGATATTGACTTACTGATTCTCGTCACCCATTCCCCCGATCAAGAGACTGCCGCTCAAATCTCTGAACTGCTCCGAAATTTGTGGGACATTGGCCTTAAAGTGGGGTCGAGTGTCAGGACACTTGATGAGTGTGAAACCCTGGCGCGGGAAGACCTGACAATATTTACCTCGCTTTTAGAGGCGCGCTGTATCGCCGGAAGCGCCGAGCTGTTTTCGCAACTCAAAGGTCATATCGACCCAGTACACATGTGGGATAGCAAAGCCTTTTATAAGGCTAAGCTCGAGGAGACAGAATCTCGCCACGACCACTTTGGGAACACCGAAAGCAACCTGGAACCCCACGTTAAAAATGGCCCCGGCGGCTTAAGAGATATTCAGGTCATTGGCTGGATTGCCAAGCGTCATTACGATGTACCCCTGCAAGACCTTAATGAAGCTGACTTTCTCAATGTTGATGAGCAACGGATGCTAGAGGCCGGTCAAAATTTTATTGGGCAGGTCCGATTTGCCCTGCACACGCTAAACGATCGTGAAGAAGACCGACTACTGTTTGAACAACAACAAAAGCTCGCCCAACTGTGGGAAATGGTTGACGGTGAAAAGCTCGCGGTCGAACAATTTATGCAAGTTTACTATCGCTGGGCGCAAGCGTTAGCGCAGCTTCGTGAACTTGTAATGCAGGCTTTTGAGCGCCAGATCCTTCATAGCGATGACCGCGAAAAAGCCCGCCTGCTCAATGATGACTTCGAGGTCATCGGCGGGCTACTGTCTGCAAGGCAAGACGACGTTTTTATCAAAGAGCCCTCAAATCTGATTCGGGTCTTCGTTATCTTGGCCAACGACTCAGATATTAGCGGTATCGCACCCGGCACCTGGCGACTTTTAAGAGCCGCTCATGACCTGATCGACCCCGTGTTCAGAGCGGACCCTACCAATCAAGCGTTATTCATGGAGCTTATTCGCTCACCTCATGGTGTCACCCTGCAATTACGCCGCATGGCACGACACGGCTTGCTGGGTCGGTACCTTCCCGAATTTGGGCGTATCGTGGGGCAAATGCAATTTGATCTCTTTCATGCCTACACCGTTGAGGCCCATACGCTGGAGGTCCTGGCTAACACCCGACGATTTATGCGGGCCGATTACACCGACAAATTTCCGGTTTCAACACGCATTGCCCAACGACTTAGAGCACCAGAGCTACTTTATATTGCCGCTCTCTATCACGATATTGGTAAAGGCCGCGGCGGGGATCATTCGGAGTTAGGTGCCGTGGACACACAGGGTTTTTGCGAACGGCATGGTCTCAGTCAAATCGATACGGAGCTCGTCGTTTGGCTAGTGCGCAACCATCTGCTGATGAGCTCTTTCTCGCAGCGAAAGGACATTTCAGATCCTGATGAAATAGCCCGCTTCGCCAATCACGTGGCCACCCAAGAGCGGCTCGACTATTTGTATACCCTGACCGTAGCCGATATCCACGGTACCAATCCGGAGTTGTGGAATGCCTGGCGAAGCACCCTACTTCGCCAAACTTATACCGAGACACGAAGAGCGTTGACCCGTGGTTTGGAAAACCCGGTAGATCGTCAAAGCGTGGTCGATACAACTCGCCAAGCGGCATTGGAGATACTGGAAGACCGAGGGTTTATCAAAACCGATGTTGAGGCGATATGGGCGCTGAGAGGTGATGACTATTTTCTCCGAGAGCGACCCGATGATATTGCCTGGCATACCGAGTCCATCGCAGACCACAGCGATCTAGACCAAACTCTTGTCTTGGTCAGGCAAAGCAGTGATTCAACCGTCGCGAATGCCACTCAAATTTTTGTTCATGCACCCGACAGTCCGGACCTCTTTGCGCGAATTTGTGCCCAGCTGGAATTTCTAGATCTGAGTGTCAACGACGCCAGAATTTATTTAGGGGGCGACGGTGCGACCCTCGATACGTTTTATGTACTGAAGGCCGATGGTAATCCCGTTTCGGGAGACCTCAACACCCTAGCAGGCATTCGAGACGGGTTGTCTGCTGCCCTCACGCAAA
>QXYP01000218.1 GCA_009886815.1 Halieaceae bacterium | reverse complement strand
CGGACAGCTGGTATGGCACTACCAAACAACCCCTGGTGACAACTGGGACTTTACCGCTACTCAAAAGATCATTCTGGCAAATCTTGAAATTGAAGGTAGAACCCGACAGGTTCTCATGCAGGCCCCTAAAAATGGTTTTTTCTACGTTTTAGATCGCATGACCGGGGAGTTGATCTCGGCTGAACCCTACGCACAAGTTAACTGGGCCAGCCATATTGATCTCGATACCGGGCGCCCGGTAGAAACCGAGCAGGCTGAATATTTTGACGAGCCTAAACTCATATTTCCCGGCCCCCAAGGGGCGCATAACTGGCAGCCTATGTCTTACAACCCCCAAAGCGGGCTTGTCTATATTCCGGTAAAAGAAGCCGGCGCCATTTGGACCATGCCAGAGGAATCGTTTACCTACCAACAGGGTGGCCTGAATAGCCACTCGCAATATATTTTTACTACGCCCGGAGAATGGGGCTTAGACAGCGCGCTGGCCAAAACACTTCCCTCAATTGAGGTTTTAAGTGCAGGGCAACCTGACACGACCCTAAGGGGTTTTTTGAGGGCTTGGGACCCAGTACGGCAGGCTCTTGTCTGGGAACGAGAAACTTCAGGGCCCTGGGTTGGCAATATGAACGCATTCTGGAACGGTGGCGGCGTACTGAGCACCGCCAGTCATCTGGTATTTCAAGGGCGCGGTACTGGCGAGCTTGTCGCTTTGGATGCAGACACGGGTGAAACACTGCATCAAATATCTGTAGGCTCGAGCATGATGGCCGCTCCCATGAGTTACAGCGTAAATGGCGTTCAGTACATCGCTATATTGACAGGGGTTGGTGGTGGCAACGGCAACGACTACGTGCCGGGCATGGCTGCTTACTCTTACGGAAACGCTGGACGACTGGTTGCCTTCAAGTTAAACGGAGGGGAAGTTCCAAAACGACCAGAAATACTTTATGCAAAAATCAGCAAAGCGCCTCCTGAGATCCCTCGCCGCGGCACGCCCCTACAAATAGCGGAGGGTGAATCACTCTTTTTACGTAACTGCGCTAAGTGCCACGCCAATATCGACGGTCGCGGTGCAGGCATACCCGATCTGCGACGCATGAGCGCCGACACCCACGAGGCATTCGCACAGATCGTGCTCGAAGGCACACTGGCGGAACGCGGCATGGGTGCCTTTTCTGACTTACTAAATGCCAATCAAGTCGAGGCCCTGCACACATACCTGATTGATGAGGCTTGGCAATTGTTTGAACGCAACGCTCAAGGCGGTGAATGGCACGCCGCCGAACAAGCCCTTCCATAAACCCCTAGCTGCCTGCCAGAGCTTACTCTCGCCGCCACGTAGCCGCTGAAAATTGAATCCCATGGGCCTCGGCATAAAACGACATCGCTTCTAGCTGCAGTGCGCTCGCTTTAACAGCGGTCCTGTGTCACACCATCACCATCAGAAGACAAATCGAGTTTGCGTCCAACTTTCGTTGATACTTATCCTGATCCGCGCGTTGCTGAAACCGTGTCTGAAACGTAGGACTTAAATAAGACAATCTGAGATTTTTTGAGATGACGCGAAGAACCTATGAGGCGGATGGCGAACAAGTTCAAACCGCCGACGATCTTGAAGAACTGGTCCATGATAAGCGTCAAGGCTGGCGGGCCAACCCCGCCAAGGCCCGGCGACGCCAGCGTCGCTACAAAAAGCGACTCACACAGACACTGGTGGGCATCGAACACGATATCGACATCGGTAGCACAGCTGAAGGTTAATCGGCGTGGCGCTTTATGCTTGAAGCCCAGCTTGCTTGCCCTAATCGCCACAGGCGGGTCTCTTACTGGCAACCTCCTGGCCTAATAAAGGCGTGACGTACGCCCCCATTAACCATAGCCCCCTGCAGTTGGACGCTGATGTTTAGGAGCCATTGTCAAAACGCCAGAGAATACCCGGAGACCTTTTTATTAACGGTGCCCGAATCACACTTTAGGGGGTGACATTTGACAGAAGAACCGCGAGCTGGGTAATGTTTTTGTCGTGTAAGATTTAAAAACATTTCAAAACTTAAACAGCCAATGAGCCGAGGAAAAATAATGTCAAATATCTTGAAAGCTTTACTAGCTGTCGGTGTTGCCGGCGTACTAAACAGCCAAACGTCTTTGGCAGATGAGCCTATGCCCGGCGGCTTTGGCGGCACAGAGCTCTATGGATGCGAAATGAACGAAGGTAAGACGCCTGCTGATCTCATGTCTGTCGTCGGCGAGTGGAATGCCTGGTCAGACGAAAAAGGCATGAATGACTACTATGCCTGGGTGCTGACCCCAGTATTCGCCTCTGACGTAAACTTTGAGCGCACCGCCTTCTGGTTTGGGTTCACTCCTGACTTTAAAGGCATGGGGAAAACTCTGGACGCGTGGTTCACCCAAGGCGCCGAACTTAACGCCAAGTTTAATGAAGTTTGGGCGTGCAGCGCGCACATGGAATTTGCCTCACTGATTGTTCGCGGTGGCGGTGGTGAATCGTCTTCGGGTTACGCGAGCTTCAGTGACTGCACATTTCGTGAAGGTATGGAAATGGACGACCTCATGGCCGCACAGGCGAAATACAATGCCTATCTCGACGAACAGGAAGCGCCAGGAGTAACCGTCTATCACCTACCAGGACACGGCAATCCTCAGGACGCTGGCTACCATATGAAAATGTCTAACTGGGTGTCAGATCTAACCACCTACGGCGAAAACTCTGAGAAGTACGTGAATCAAGGCGGTTGGAAAGTGCGACAGGATACTATTGGGGCCGTTGTCTCATGTGACAGTCCTAGAATGTACACCGCGACCCTAGTTCGCTCTGGCGACTAAACCCACTGCCTAGGCAGTACCGGAGCCGGGCTTAAACCCCCGGCTTTTTTTTGCCCTGTGAACCGGATCGCACGGACGTTAAGGTTTTAAGTTGCCAAAGATGCAGCTAGAGTTTTTCCAAGGCATCGCTACCCCCCCACATTCTGAACCAGTACAATCACCGCCCTAACTGACCATTTAACCGATAGGCCCACTCCAGCGTCACGCACGAAAAATTCTCTTGGCGTAAACAGAAGACCCCGGAGTGTCCTACCCCGTTATCGAAAATAGGCAACACAGCGCATTACCCTTTGCGCACCAAGGAGACTTCCATGTCAGCACCAGACTATCCCGGGCTAGATACCCTGGCATTGCATGCAGGGTCGCAACCTGATCCAGCCACCGGTGCCCGGGCCACTCCCATTTATCAGTCGGCTTCTTTTTGTTTTCCCGACTCCGATTATGCGGCCTCGTTATTTAACATCGAGCGAGCCGGTCATGTTTACTCTCGGCTGAGTAACCCGACCAATGCCGTGTTAGAGGAGCGAATCGCCGCGCTGGAAGACGGAGTGGGTGCGATAGCTACCGCAAGTGGCCAAGCTGCGCTCACTCTCGCGATCATGACGCTGATGGGCTCAGGATCACATATTGTCGCTGCCGCAGCACTCTATGGAGGCAGCCATAACCTGCTGGCCTATACCCTACCCCGCCTAGGCATTGAAACAACCTTTGTGGATGCTCGAGATCCACAGGCCTTTGCTGCTGCCATCAAAGACAACACCCGGTTGGTATTTGCCGAGACGGTGGGCAATCCGGGATTAGATGTACTCAATATTCCCGAGGTAGCGGCCGTGGCCCATGAGGCTGGCCTGCCGCTGATGGTGGACTCAACCTTCACAACGCCGTATCTCATTAAACCCTTCGAGCACGGTGCCGATATCGTTATGCATTCCGCCACCAAATTTCTCAGCGGTCACGGCATTGTTATTGGCGGCCTGCTGGTCGACGGTGGGCGCTTTGACTGGGACACTTCAGGTAAATTCCCGACCCTCACCGAACCCTATGCGGGATTTCATAATTTGGTATTCAGTGAAGAATTTGGTCCCGCCGCTTTTATTCAGCGTGCCCGTAAGGAGGGGCTGCGCGACTTTGGGGCCTGCATGAGTCCTACCACCGCATTTCACATATTGCAGGGCGTAGAAACACTGGGGCTTCGCATGAATCGCCACGTGGAAAATACCCGTGCTGTCGTTGAATTTCTTACTCACCAGGAGCAGGTCAGTCGAGTAGGATACCCGGAGCTGGATGGGCACCCCGACCAAGCATTAGCCCTGGAACTACTGCCCAAAGGCTGTAGCGCCGTGTTCAGCTTTGATCTGGTTGGTGGCCGGGAAGCTGGTATCGCATTTGTTGACGCCCTAAACCTGTTTTCCCATCTCGCCAACGTAGGCGATGCTAAGTCGCTGGTTATTCACCCCGCAAGCACAACCCATCATCGAATGGATGCAGCGGCGCTAGCGGCCGGGGGTATTGGTGAGGGCACCATCCGACTATCGATTGGCTTGGAAGACCCTAAAGACTTGATGGCCGATTTAAAGCAGGGGCTGCGCGCCGCCGGTAAAGTGGCCGCCAAGCAAGCGGTGAACCCATGAAAATCACCCTCAACAATCAGGACGTCTACTGCTACACCAACTCCCGCGATATAGACAGCGACAAGCCTTCAATCGTATTTATTCATGGTTCAGGGATGGATCACACTGTCTGGACTTTAGCCGCCCGTCATTTCGCCCGTCACGGCAACAATGTTATTGCCGTTGACTTACCGGGGCATGGACGCTCAACCGGAGCCCCACTGGAAAATATCCCCGCCATGGCAGACTGGCTCGTGGGCGTTCTCGATGCCCTCAATATTAAGAGCAGTGCCGTCGTAGGTCACAGCCTAGGGAGCTTAATTGCGCTGGAGTTTTCTGCCCGACACGCCTCACGGGCTCGGGCGCTGGCTATGGTCGGCACTATCGTACCCATGCCGGTATCCAGTGCCATACTCGATGCCTGTAAAAACAATGACCACGCAGCGTTTGACATGCTGACGCAGTACGGGCTGAGCAAGCGGCACCAATACGGCGGCAATCGCAGCTCAGGCATATGGATGATAGGAAGTTCCCTCAGGTTATACGAGCGCTCACAACCTGGCGCGCTTTATGCCGACATGAATGCCTGCAATGAATACCAAAGCGGCCTAGAGCGGGCGAGTGATGTTGAATGCCCAACACTCATGGTGCTGGGAAGTGAGGACCGTCTAACACCAGTGCGGGGAACGCGCCCACTGCAGGAGGCCTTTAAGCAACCTGAGGTCACCGTTATCTCTGGGGCCGGACACACCCTCATGATGGAGGCCCCCAATGCCCTATTGGATGCCCTGCATCAAATCCTTTAATTATCCAACTGGCAGTAATCGGGGCTAATCAACGGCACTGCTTGGAGCCAAAATCCAGCGACACTGATCGCCATGCGATTGATACCCTTAAGACAAATGAGAAAGGTTGTAAGGCGATGACGACTATCACGATTTGGCATAATCCGAGGTGCTCAAAGTCGCGCCAGGCACTGGCTTTACTGGAGGCCGCAGGCGTTACTCCTAAGGTAGTGAAATATCTCGAAACGCCTCCCACAGAAAGTGAGCTCAAAACGACCTTAAAAAAACTGCAATGCACCCCTATGCAGCTTGTGCGTCGCGGCGAAGCGGTTTTTAAAACCTTGGGGTTATCGAAAGACCATTCAGATCAGGAATGGATCACCGCGATGGTCAGCAACCCTATTCTCATTGAGCGACCCGTCATCATTTCGCAAGACGGTGCTGTGATTGGGCGGCCGCCAGAGAATGTCCATTTACTTTTGGACTAATTAAAGTTTCATTGATCCAAGCCCTATTATTTCGATTTAACGTTGAGCACGCAGGCGAAGAAATCATGGCCAAAAAAATCGGCATACCCGCTCGCCAACCGACGAGAAAACCCGGGGTGGAGCGTTACAACCGCATTATTGCAGCGGCTGAATTTTTGATTCTTGAAGCCGGATCGCTGGAGACAATCACGCTCGATGCGGTCGCCAAGCAAGCCGCTG
>QXYP01000217.1 GCA_009886815.1 Halieaceae bacterium | reverse complement strand
AAAGTCATTAGCACAGGATATAACCCCAAACCCATTCGAGTCAGGCGATACTCATAACGAACCGGCCGGTCACAGTACGGGACTCGAGTCATCACCCCGGCCTCTACCAAGCCACTTAAACGCTCTGCAAGACGATGGCGGGTAACGCCAAGATTACGGTAAAACTCATCAAAACGCCGTGTACCTTTGAAGGCGTCTCGAATAATCAAGAGGGTCCAGCGCTCACCGACGATGGCAAGCGCACGAGCGACAGAGCACACTTGTGAATCAATATTTTCCCATTTCATGGCGATAGCATGCGACGGACGGTAGGCACAATACAAGACCCAGGCTGAAAATCCACAATCCGGGCGAAATGGCTTAGCCGCACAATACCTGCAGTCTTGAAGCGAAGGTCGCGCAACGGCCCTAGAGCACTAAAATACCACCACAAAAAAAGCCCTGAGATTCAACATCTGAGGGCTTTTTTTTATCTTGGCAGAAACACTCAGCCAAATTGGTTCATCGTATTATCTGCCCCGCCCGCCTTTAACGCGGCATCGCCGGAGAAGTACTCTTTATGGTCATCGCCCATATCTGAACCGGCCATATTCTGGTGCTTCACGCAGGCAATTCCCTGACGCAGCTCCTTGCGCTGAACCCCGGCAACGTAACCCAGCATACCGGCTTCGCCGAAGTACTCCTTGGCCAAATTATCCGTTGAAAGCGCTGCCGTATGGTAAGTGGGCAATGTAATCAGGTGATGGAAAATTCCAGCCTCTCGTGCCCCATCGGCCTGAAACGATTGAATACGCGCATCGGCCTCCGTCGCCAAGTCGGTGCCATCGTACTCGACTCCCATCAATGCATCGCGATCGTAGGCAGCCATGTCTTGACCCGCTTCAGACCACGCATCAAATACCTGCTGACGGAAGCTGAGGGTCCAGTTAAAGCTTGGGCTGTTGTTATAAACCAACTTAGCGTTGGGCACGACTTCCCTGATGCGATTCACCATGCTCGCAATCTGACCCACGTGAGGCTTCTCAGTTTCAATCCAAATTAAGTCAGCGCCATTTTGCAATGACGTAATGCAATCGAGTACCACGCGATCAACCCCGGAACCCTTTTTGAATTGGAATAAACCTGAGGGTAGTCTTGCCGGCTTCAGCAGTTTGCCGTTGGCCTTAACAACCACGTCACCATTTGCAATGTCGTCAGCGGAGTCGATGTAGTCACCGTCCAAAAAGCTGTTGTACTTGTCACCAAGATCCCCTGGGGCACCTGTCACAGCAATTTGCTTGGTCAGTCCCGCGCCCAAAGAATCCGTGCGCGCTACGATGATGCCATTTTCGACACCTAACTCTAAAAACGCGTAGCGAACCGCGCGGATTTTAGCCAAGAAATCGGCATGCGGTACGGTGACCTTGCCATCTTGGTGGCCACACTGCTTCTCGTCGGAAACCTGATTCTCAATTTGAATAGCGCAGGCACCCGCTTCGATCATGCTTTTAGCCAACAAATAGGTGGCTTCTTCATTACCGAAACCGGCGTCGATGTCCGCAATGATAGGCACGACATGCGTCTGAAAGTCTTCAATCTGCTTTGACAGGCTCTGTGCTTCTAGGTCGTTACCCGCAGCGCGCGCGGCATCGAGGGCTCGAAACAGCCCGCCCATTTCTCGAGCATCGGCTTGGCGAAGGAAAGTGTAAAGCTCTTCAATCAAGCTGGGAACAGAGGTCTTCTCGTGCATCGACTGGTCAGGTAGCGGACCAAACTCAGAACGCAAAGCTGCAATCATCCAGCCTGAGAGATAGAGGTACTTTTTATCGGTAGTGCCAAAATGCTTTTTAATAGCGATCAGCTTCTGCTGGCCTATAAAGCCATGCCAGCACCCTAGAGACTGCGTGTAGTGCGCGGGGTCAGCGTCATACTCGGCCATGTCCTTTCGCATGATATCCGCTGTATAGCGTGCGATATCGATACCGGTCTTGAAACGATTCTGAGCCCGCATTCGTGCAGCGTATTCGGGGTTAATGTCTGCCCAGGATGATCCCGCCTGAGCAACTACGCCCTCTAACTCACCGATCGTATCCAGATAATGACTCATAACAACTCCTTTCCTGTCGAAAATATTGGGCCCAATGAGACCGCTGATTGAGGTAGACCGGGATGCTAATGGGTCAGAGGGTATTTTTAAAGGAAATGCTAAATATTATTGGCATTCACGGTATGAATGAAAGCTACTGCCCCTTACGCTGCTTTTTTTTCTTCTCAGCCTTTTTAATATGGGACATAAGCCGCTGCCGGCGACTCTCTTGACGTTGGGTTAATTTGTTGCGCTTTCCGGCATAGGGGTTGTCACCGGTACGGTACTGAATACGAATGGGTGTACCGTGCAGCTCCAGTACCCGGCGGAAAGTTTTTTCTAGGTAGCGCGCATAACTGGCGGGAAGCGCGTCGGTTTGACTGCCATGGATCACCACGATCGGAGGATTCTGTCCTCCTGCGTGCGCGTAGCGCAACTTAACACGACGGCCATTAACCAGCGGTGGCGGGTGAGTAGCAACGGCATCTTCGAGGATACGCGTCAGTTTATTGGTATTGAGTGAGGTTGTTGCAGCTTTGTGCGCCTGATGGATAGACTCGTAAAGGTGCCCCACCCCTGTCCCGTGCAGCGCTGAAATAAAGTGCACGTCGGCGTAATCGACAAACTGGAGTCGGCGATTGAGCTCAGAACGAATCCAATCGCGCTCGTCACTCGCAATGCCATCCCATTTATTGATGGCGACGACCAGACCACGACCCGCATCAATGCACTGACCCAAAAGGTGCAAATCTTGCTCAACCAAGCCCTCGTGGGCATCCATTAACAAAATAACGACATGGGCTTCGTTGATCGCTTTGAGTGTCTTAACAATCGAGAACTTCTCTACGACTTCGCGAACGTTTTTGCGACGTCGCACACCCGCCGTATCAATGAGGGTGTAGGCCTGATCATGGCGCTCATACCGAATGTAAACGCTATCTCGGGTAGTTCCGGGCTTATCAAATACGACCACCCGCTCTTCCCCGAGCAGCCGGTTGACCAAGGTAGATTTACCGACATTAGGACGCCCCACTACGGCAACACGAATACTCGGGTCGTTGAGTACATCGGGGGGAGCTGCGGGAGGCAGAGCCTCAATGACTCCGTTTATTAACTGCAACACACCGCGATTGTGCGACGCGGCAATGGTGTGCAGCTGGGAGCAACCCAAACGATAGAAGTCGCTGGCAGCGATATCTTCGCCAACCCCATCAATTTTATTCACGACCAAGTGAAAGGGCTTGCTGCGCTGACGCAGATAAGCCACCAGACTCTCATCTCCAGGGTGCAAGCCTGCTCGCCCGTCAACCAAGAGCAGCACAATATCGGCTTCATCAATTGCGAAGCGCGACTGATCGGCCATCGCGGCATCGATACCCATTTCCTCGCCACTGATACCGCCGGTATCAATAACAATAAACGGCGCATCGCCAATCTTTCCCTCACCGTATTTTCGGTCTCGGGTTAGCCCTGAGAGGTTTGCCACTAAGGCGTCTCTGGAGCGTGTCAGCTGATTGAACAACGTTGACTTGCCTACATTGGGGCGCCCGACTAAGGCGATTACAGGAAGCAAGCGTTACTCCAATGCGGCCACATCGTAGGCCATGAGCTTGCCGTCGTTACTGTAAAGATACAGACG
>QXYP01000216.1 GCA_009886815.1 Halieaceae bacterium | reverse complement strand
GGTAGGCGCCAGGGCTTTACTAAGCTGATATCCCGAGCCTCCATGCTGGGGATGGTTTTGGGGGTCGCCAGCCTAATTACGGTGCTGTCGGTGATGAATGGCTTCGCAAGCGAGTTGAGAGATCGCATTTTGTCGCTGGTCCCGCATGCGGTTGTGACGTCCTCTGAGGGCTCCTTGATTCAGTGGCAGCAATTGTCCTCGCAATTACAAACGGCGCCCTCGGTTCAGAGCGTTGCCCCTTTCATTGAGGATGTTGCACTACTTCAGTCTCGATCTAGGCGGGTCGGTAGTCAGATTACCGGTGTCGATTTAGCCGCTCAGCGCGGCGTGAGTGACCTGCACAGGCGTATTATCGCAGGGGATCTCACACGGCTAGAAAGCGAACCCTTTACGATTGCACTGGGCAGTACTTTAGCCGGGCAGTTGGGCGCGATTACGGGTGACGTGATCGAGGTGGTTTTACCCACACTGTCTGTGACGCCCTTGGGGGTGTTTCCCAGAGTGCGAAAGCTGATGATTGTGGCTGAATTCGAAGTGGGCTCTAGTATCGATGCCGTGCAGTCTTACGTGGGGCTGGAAACGGCCGCTAAGCTATTTGCAAGGCGTGGAATCGACGGCCTACAGATCGATTTGGGCAGCCCCGATAACGTATCTGAAGCGGTCCCTGCGCTGCGTCACATGCTGCATAACGGTGCAAACCCTCATCTCACGGTCGAAGACTGGAGAGACTCTCAGGGCAGTTTGTTTGCCGCGGTCAAAATGGAAAAAATAATGGTCGGTATTTTGCTGCTAGCCGTTATTGCTGTGGCAGCATTTAATATTATTTCGACCCTAACGATGTCTGTGACCGAAAAAGCCCGCGACATCGCGGTACTTCGCGTCATGGGGTTCACTTCACTGGGTGTCATGGGGCTTTTTTTAGGTCATGGGCTATTGATCGGATCCGTGGGTATTACCATAGGGGCGATACTGGGCGTGTGTTTGGCCATCTGGATATCAGATATTGCTTCCTTGGTAGAGGGGTTAACGGGCATGCAGCTGTTTGATCCGTCGGTTTATTACATTGGGCGACTTCCCTCAGAGTTGCAGTGGGGTGATGTTGTTATCACCGTTTGCCTGGCATTGCTTCTGAGTGTGATGGCGACCGTTTATCCCGCTTGGCGTGCCTCACGAATTTCACCGGTTGAGGTGCTCAATAATGGTTGATTCCGTACTCAGCTGTTGCAACCTGCAGAAGGCATACCAGGATGGCTCCCGGGCGGTAAAAGTACTTCAGGGTGTTGAGCTAACCCTTGAGCGGGGCGAGCGTGTTGCTATTGTCGGCCGGTCTGGTTCCGGTAAATCCACACTGCTGAATCTTTTGGGCGGTTTGGATATACCGACTGCAGGAGAAGTTCGGGTTGCGAATAAGTCGCTGAGTCTCATGAGCGAGAGAGATCGGAGTCAATGGCGTAATCGCCAGCTAGGATTCGTTTTTCAGTTCCATCATTTATTGCCCGAGTTCAGTGCGCTGGAAGCGGTCGCGATGCCAATGCGTATTGGGGGTGAGGCAAAAGCCACGGCTCACGACCGTGCGGCTATGCTGCTTGACAAGGTTGGCCTTAGTGAACGACTAAGTCATAAACC
This sequence comes from Halieaceae bacterium, assembly GCA_009886815.1. Taxonomy (GTDB): domain Bacteria; phylum Pseudomonadota; class Gammaproteobacteria; order Pseudomonadales; family Halieaceae; genus Luminiphilus. The sequence continues at coordinate 3,483 of QXYP01000216.1, read as the reverse complement.
TGCAGCCCTCAGTGGCGGAGAGCGGCAGCGTGTGGCAATTGCTAGAGCGCTTGCTAACAAGCCCGGCTGTGTTTTGATGGATGAACCCACCGGTAATCTTGACCCTGAGTCTGCCGAGCTTGTTTTGAATCTGATCGAGTCGATCGATTGGGGAGGCACAGCTTTTATCGTGGTCACCCATGATCCAGCGATTGCCGCAAAAATGGACAGACAGCTTGTTTTAGAGTCGGGTTATTTGGCAGATTTACCCCATGCCTTGGTCTGAGCGCATAAGCTTTGCTCTGCGTCAGGTTCTTGATCGGGGGAGGGGCTTGTCGGGGTTTCTGTCGAGGCTTTCAGTGGTGGGTTTGACCTTGGCCGTTGCCATACTGCTAGCGGTGCTGGCAGTTATGAACGGTTTCGAACGCGAGATGCGTGAACGTATTTTAGGTGTGGTTCCTCACGTCAGTATTCAGGGCTTTGCCGATTTAGAGGCTTGGAATGCCCTGCAGGCCCAATCCCAACGGGCCGAGAATGTTACCGACAGCAGTTTGTTCTATGAGCGCGATTTGCTGGCTGTGCAAGGCGAGAAGGTCATCGCCGCAAAACTTTTGGGGGTGACAGCCTCTGTGTGGCAGCGCTGGGAGAAGTGGTCTAAGCCCCGGGAGGTGACTCTTGAGCCCGGAGATGTGGTGTTAGGTATTGGGCTGGCGCGGCGCTTACAGGTTGCTCTTGGCGATCAGCTCAGAGTTATCGTTCCGGGAGATGATTTCACCTCCAATACATTGCCCGTCACAGATGCCCTTCGCGTAGTGGCTTTAGTAGATTCAGGCACCGAGCTGGACGAAGGCTTGATGCTGGCAAACTTTGAATATACGGCAACCCTATTAGGTGATGAGCTGACGGCCACGGGCCTAGCGCTACAGTTGGGGCAGCTTTTTGAGGCACCACGAGTGCGATGGGACTTCGCCAGAACGTTATCGCCGTCCTTCTATGTGACCGACTGGACACTCAGGCACGGAAACTTATATGCCGCGATTCGTTTATCCCGAGACTTAGTGACGTTGTTGCTCTTATCCATTATCGCCGTTGCAGCTTTTAATGTGGTTTCGTCACTGGTGCTGGTAGTGATCGACCGCAGGGGCTTTATCGCGATGCTTCAGGCGATGGGCGCGAGCCGACAAGATATCTTATGGATTTTTCTGTTTCAGGGGTTGTGGATTGGTGTTTTGGGCGCTTCTGTAGGCTTGTTGCTGGGTGTAGGTCTGGCTCAATTGATTCCTGTCATCGCTTCAGGTCTAGAGTGGCTGCTCGATGACAATCTGCTCAATACCGACGTCTATCCCTTAAATTTTTTACCTATCGATATTCGAGTCGGTGACGCGATGTGGTTGTGGTGCACTTCAGTGGCGCTTTGTTTGGTGGCGGCTGTCGTGCCTGCAAGACGCGCTATGCGGGTGCCTATTGCTCAGGCCTTGGCTACTCAATAACAGATGGTCTCAGGGTTTGTGTCTGCGCGCAAAGGCGCGTTGGCGCCAAGCCAGTGCTACGCGCCATCGCCAGAGTATATTAATGGTTACGTAACCGATTGCTGCTGCTGAGGAGCCCATGACAAAACAGCCCAGCAAGAAAGGCTGCCAAATATCGCCTAGGCGTCGCGTCAACCATCCCCAGGTAATTTCAAATTCAATCGCCTTGACTGGCGTGTCCAATAAAAAGGCACCCAGTTCATAGGCGGCATAGTAGATAACGGGCATGGTGAGCGGGTTAGTGACGAAGATTAGGGTGATGCTTAGTGGCAAGTTTGCTCGCAGCCTAACCGCCGCATAAGCGGCCACAAAAATTTGCCCTGGTGCAGGCACCATCGCGCAAAATAGCCCAATCGCAAACGCCATGGCGGTGGAACTGCGGTTGATATGCCAGAGATTAGGTTCGTAGATCCAGTCGCCCAACAGATTCAATCCAGGAAGTTCCCTGAGTTGCTGCTGCGAGGGTGCGAACCGTTGAAAAAGCTTTCGTGCCATGGGTACAGAATTCACGAGAAGTTAAGATTTCGCTGACCCGGCTAATTCTCACCTCTGGTCATCACCGCTGTCTGATCGGACGGGGGCAGGTGCTCTAATGCCCCAAGTCTCCTCGACCGGCCGCAATTATGACGTCTTTCATCGTGACTAACCATAGCAGCACCTTGGGGATATGCCGCAATTGTGCGTTGCTTATGACGGTGGCACTTGTTACGTCACTGCTAATGCCAGTTTATTGGGGGGCACTCGTATTTATCATTCTGGGTGGCTTGGGATGCATGGCGGGCTATCGCAAGCAAGGTGTCTATGTTGTGATGGCCGGGATTGTGGCTTGCGTCTGGGGATGGCATTGGTCTAGTCACCTAATTGACCCTGATTGTTACCGTCGAGAGGTGCGCTTAACGGGGTTCGTAACCTCTTTGCCGGTGAGGTATAAGCACGCGTCGGGTCAGGGGCTGCAAAGTTTTAGATTGTCTGTTGGCCGCGGTGGTTTAGAAGATTGTGGCCGCCCAGGTAGCCTCTCAGTTTATGGCGTCAACGCGGATCAGGTCATACCCATTGGTGCTGAGGTGGCCTTACGAGGGCGTTTAAATCCTAGTAGTTCGCAATGGAATTTGGGCTCAGTTCCCGATCAGGCCCGATGGTTGGCACAGGGTGTTCATGGACGCCTGAATGTGTCCAAAATTAGGGTGCTGCAGCCGTCCACAGGCTATTTAAATAAACTCCGCCAACAATTAGCTGAGGCACTGGGAGAACTCGAGGGGCCTCCTCGAGCTGTGGGCTTGTTAGAGGCTTTAGTGCTGGGAACGGGGCGTGCCATTGGGACTACTGACTGGGAGCGTTTTCGTTTTCTTGGAATTACTCACGCTTTTGTAGTGAGTGGCTTGCACCTCAGTCTGGTGTTTTTTGGTGGCTGGCTTATCAGTCGTCGCATACTCCTTATTTTATGGCCTTACGGGCTGATGAAGCGCGACTGGGCCATTGTGCCGGCGCTGGCGTTGGCTACCATTTACGCGGGGTTAGCGGGTTTTAGTTTACCCACCCAGCGCGCACTTATTATGCTGTTTTTAGGCGGCACACTTCGCCTCACCACCCGTAGGACCGAGGTGTGGCACATTTTCATGACGGCTGCGCTGATCATTTTAATGACCAATTACTTTTCAATTTTGGGGCGCAGTTTTTGGCTCAGTATGGCGGCAACGGCTATCTTGATTTGGCTTGCGTTCAGGCTGACCCCCAAAATCTTTCCAAACAAGGGTGGTTGGCTCTTGAAGATGATGGTCACTCAGGTGGCGATGGTGCTTTTAATGGCACCAGTAACTCTTTTTTGGTTTGGCAAGATGACGTTGGCCGCCGTCATTGCCAATGTATTGCTGGTTCCGATAATCGCGAGTGTGTTGATTCCTCTAGCGCTCATGGGAACCGTCTGTGTTCTATTGTGGGGTAACGTCCATAACCTACCTTGGGCAATGGCCGTTGA
>QXYP01000215.1 GCA_009886815.1 Halieaceae bacterium | reverse complement strand
GCATTATTTGTTTAAAACCGAAGAGCGCAGGACCGCCTTAGAAACAAAAGCCGGCACCCATTTTGTCCCTCTGCTGATGACCCCTGACAAGTGGCTGATTCACGACACCATTTCAATAGGCCCAATGCTCAACGAGCGCTTCAAAGAGCGCGAGGTTATCCCTGAAACACCACTTCAGCGCGCCTGCTGCTTCATTTTAGAAGACGCTTTTAATCACTGGTTAGGCCGAGTTTGCGTGCATTCTCGCTGGTGCTATCCCAGTAACGTGGCATGGGTCGGCCCTCGTTTCGGGGCCAACATGACACTTGATAGGTCCATTGATGTGCCATTTTCTGAGGCAGAGCTGGAGCAACTCGGTCCAATAGGGCCAATGATGTATGAGAGCTTTGGCAGAGGGGTTTGCGAAGTCAATGGTGTGGGGCCTGATCAGGCTGTCGCCGTGAAAAGCGATTTCAAGAAAATGTTGCACGCTTTAGCCCAGCACTTTTCCAGCAACCCGTTCCTACTGGGTGACCGGCCTTGTCTTGCCGATTTTGCATTGGCGGGAGCCAGTAAAGCGCACTTTATCTGTGATCCAGAACCGAGAAGCTGGCTGGGAGAACACCGTGACATGTTGTTGAAATATACAGAACGCTTTTTTGAGAACTGGCAGAGTGATATCCCGCTCTGGCCCGCCGATGACAAGGTACCGGACAGCTTGCCTGTCGTGCTGGACTACCTCCAAGGCAGCTACTATCAGTCGGCACCGGCCAATATTGCAGCTGGTCTTGCCGGGGAGAAATATTACACGTTCGATTACGGCTTTGGTGCAACAAGGGCGCGCACTCAAAAACGTTTAAATGTGGCGAGACTGCATGTGCAGGACGAACTGCAGCGCCTAGGAGCAAACGAAAACGCCGCGATTAAGGCGCTGTTTGCCAATCGCGGGATCCTGGAACACTATCTAGGCTGAAGCCGAAGACACCTCAAAAACGTTCGTCAGCGGCCTAACGATAGCTCGGCAATAGCAAAGGTAATGATCATGTCCATGCGATTAAAAATTTGGTTAGTTCCGGCTCTGCTCTACGTCCTGTTTTTTGCCTGGTATACCGACTTTGGCGGCCCTTTGAGCGACGATGAGGTTGATCACTATGTAGCCGCCATGGAGAATAATGGCAGACCCGCCGAGTTGGTCGCCTTCATGAAAGCGTTCGCCAAACAAGACACCGGACGTCAGTTCCTGATGGTGAACAATATTGACATGAACGAAAATCCACCCAATGTCGAGGGCGCCGAACCCGGCGAAAGTGCCGCCGATCTCATGGGGCGCTATATGGCGCATATGATACCGGCGCTCCTGGCCCGAGCCTGCCACCCTGTATTAATGGGCTCTGCCGTCTATCCATCCATGGATCTTGTGGGTATCGAGGGGGCAGAGAACTGGGACCAGGCCGCGTTATTTCGCTATAAGAGTCGCCGTGCGCTCCTTGAAATTGTGACCAACCCAGCCTTCAACGGAAAACATCAGTTCAAAACTGCGGCCCTCGAAAAAACGATCGCCTTTCCTATAGAAACCAGCCTGTACCTTAGCGACCCCAGACTACTTCTTGCGCTTGTTTTGCTGGCACTAACCGCGCTGATCGAGAACATCCTAATGTCTAAACGGCGGGCAACAGGTCGCCCTTAAGCAACAGCGAGGCTGAGCCAAAGGGCTCCCCCCTCAAACCTGAGAATCATTTACGATAGAAGCGCGCTGTGGGACATGTCCATAGCAATAGCCAGCTCTCGGTGCTCTGCATTTTTTTCAACGCCAGTGTAAAAACCTGAGTACTCACAACAAGGAACGAACAATGATCGAAGCTTTATTTTCCATGCAGGACAAAATTTGCGTTGTCACCGGCGGTAGCCGTGGCCTAGGCGCTGCTATGACTCAAGGATTTCTTGAGGCGGGAGCGAAGCGCGTCTACATTACTGCAAGGAAGGCTCAAGCCTGCATCGACGCTGCAGAAGAACTGAGTCAATACGGTGAATGTATTGCCCTCCCCTGTGACCTCTCCACCGCTGAAGGTATGAAAACGCTGGTTACCGAACTCATGTCTCGGGAACAGCATCTCGATGTATTGGTGAACAATGCTGGCGCCGGTTGGGGCGCAAATTTTGGCCAGTTTCCGGAGAAGGGCTGGGATAAGGTGATGGATATTAATGTCAAAAGCCCATTCTTCTTAGTGCAGGCTTTGGCTCCCCTGTTGAAAAAGAATGCCAGCGCTGAGCACACCGCTAGCATCATCAACATAGGTTCGATCGCTGGCATAGTAGGAAGCGCCCTCGACAACTTTAGTTATGCCACTTCAAAGACCGCCATTCATCAGCTCACGCGCATACTCTCGACAGAACTGGCCAGCGACCATATCCGTGTTAACGCCATTGCCCCTGGCCGCTTTTATTCAAAAATGACCGAGTTTTTGAGTAACGACCAGGAAGCCTTCGAGGAGGAGTTGCAAACCATACCCATGCGGCGCTGGGGCGAAGCTAGGGATATCGCCGGGGTTGCCATTATGCTGGCTTCACCAGCGGGCGCCTTTATTACCGGCCAGATCATTCCGGTTGACGGCGGAACCTCGGTCATAAATTAATCCAGTGAACTCCGTGGGCATCTGTCCGGTTAGAAAATACAGCGCTCACTAGAGTGCTGGATCCCGAGCGCAATATTGAGAATCCTGCTGAAAGAGAGCGGGCTTTTCGGCTTAATGCCGCTGTTGGAGGTCTCCGCAGAGTTGCCAACTTGTGGATCATCAAAGACCACTACCGCCAACGAATACTGACCGCAGGGCAGCCTTCGCACAATCGGTCAATTCGACAAAGCCCGGCGATTTCAGCGACAACAACAACGACAACCAACACGACTAACGAATAAAAACCGCTTGCTATTTATACTGTACATATATACAGTTACGGCATTCCTAAACCCACACATGAGGTGATCTGTGGCCGTAGTAGCAATGTGGAAATGTGATCGGGACGATGCAATGTTCGATAGCAAAAAAGACGCTGATGCCCACGACAAAATGCTGGAGCTCGCAGACGGCTTTCGCACACTTTTTGAGGCTCAGGTCGAAGGCATCAGTGAACAAGATGCCGAGAATATCGGGCTGCTGCTCTCTATGAATAAACACGTCCTGATTGCCGCCTGCAAGGGCAATCCGGATTTGCTGGGCGGTATTGGTCGCGAGAGCGAAGAAGAAACGGCATCTAACATCACGCCGCTAACAGCCAAAGCATAGCGGCGAAACACTAGACCGGGCCCCCTGATGGCAGGGCTTCCCGGTTACAGTGCTCCACACCCAAAGTATCGAGCTCAGACCGGGTCAACTCCCGCCAAGCACCTTGTTGCAACTTTGGGTCCAGGGATAAGGGTCCAATCGATAGTCGGTGCAGGTTCAGCACGCGATTGTTGAAATAGCCGAACATGCGTTTGATTTGGTGATATCGGCCTTCGACCAGATCCACCTCAACTTCAAAATCAGAAAGCCTTCGTATTTTAGCGGGGCGAGTGGTGATGTTTTCAAAGGCAAAATACAAACCGGCCGCAAACGCCTCGATGTAATCCGATCTAAAGGGTTGTTCCAGCTGCACCCTGTAGGTTTTAACAACTCCCCTTTGGGGGCTGGAAACACCCCGTGACCAGCGCCCATCATTGGTAAGCAACAGTAACCCAGTGGAATTAAAATCTAAGCGACCGACAATATGCAGAGCCTTTGCATAGGGCGCGGACACCAGGTCGAGGACCGTGGGATGCTGCTCATCACATGTAGCACTGACCATGCCCGGCGGCTTGTGCAGCATAATATATCGGGGCTGCTCAGCCTGTAGCACCTTCCGGTCTAACACCACGTGTGTAAACGGTCCCACTACTTGGCTCATAGCTTCCGCCGCCAATCCATCCAACAAGATTCGGCCCTGTGCCAGCAGCTGGTGCACGTGGCTGCGTTTAATGCCCTCCCGGCAGACGATGAAGCGATCGAGTCTTGAACGTTGCGATTTCATTAGCTCAACACCTACCTCGTCAGGGCTGCCCTAGAGCCTGCATCAGACTATTCGCAACGACACCAGCTTGCCCGAAAGTCAGGTTGTGATTCGCATCTTCGATCGTAATAAGTCTGAGTTGGGGTAAATCTTTGGCCATTTGCACGGCGCCCTCATAAGGAACAACTTTATCAGCAGTCCCCTAAATGGCAGTGACCGGGATATCAGTTTTACCCAGGATTTGATAACGATCAGACAGATCGCCCATAGGGAAATTGCGCAGCGTAGACAGCATCGCGTCTGTGTAGCCTTCATAAATGGCCTGCGCCTCAAATTTAGGGAGCATATCTTTCGGAGCCCTACCTGCGCGCACTTCCGCCTCAATACCTGCGTACGCATAGTGCTTGCCCACAAGGGTGGAGAGCCATTCACCCAATACCGGCGCGGCCATTATCGATAAAGAACCGGCATCAGGCATGTAGCCCGCAGGGGCTATCAACACCAGCTGCTTAATCTGTTCGGGATGGGAAGCGCTGTAATCGACCACATTGGCACCGCCCATGGAATAGCCCACCAAGGTCAGAGGGGTTGCAAGTTTCAGGCCTGCAATTAATGACGCTAACTCACTTTGGTACAGCGCAGAATCGTAGGCCACCGCAGGACGATCGGAAAAACCACGACCAAAATGATCGTAGGTAATCACCTGATAGCCCGCATCTAGCAAATAGGGGGTGACTTGCTCCCATACAAACTTAGGGGTACTGAAGCCATGAACCAAAATAAGGGTGGGCGCCTCACGATTGCCCTCACGCGTGTATGACAAAACACCCTGTTCCGTCTGCAAATATAAGCCACCTAATTCTTCACGCGCCTCACTGTCCAGCTCCTCCAATCCGGCGCGCGCAACGACGTAAGCCGCCGCTGCAATGATCAGTAAAATAACAACAGTCCATGCAAGATATTTTGACAACCGAGCCATTACAGAGCTCCACTGAGATGCAGACTAAAAGCGTAGCACAGAGTACTCACGCAAAGCTCAGACGACGAAGGCATAAGTGACTCTCCAAGCCTGTGGCTCTTCCAACGACTCATAGAAAGGCATAGGGCTCCCTGCCGAGCCACCTCTGGTACCGAGCCGTCTGCCCGAACGCAACCCGCAAGCGATTACTTTTGTCAAAAAGGAAAGCAAATGTGTCACGGGGCCAATCGGCAGAAACGGCACCGACTGATCGTCGGCATTGGAACCCATTAACCCACGCCTTTCACCCCTGGCTGTACCGACTTTATGGCAGCGTTACGGGCCCCTGAAAGCTGCGCATGCCGGAGCCAAAATAGAAAAACGCAACCGTTGGCGAAGGCAATGTGACTACCCAGGGCGCTTGCAACTCAACCGTTCTCAAACGAGCCTTATCGGGCAATGGCAGGTCTTCGTCATACTCTGCATTCCCCACCACTTCGACAAAGTCGCCCTCAGGCAAGCTCATGATCGTCAAGCTGCGACCCGCCTCATAACCCACCACATGAGACTTATTAACCCTAATCTGCATCAAACCGCCGGGGTGAACTATTGGTTTGCCCGGTATCGCCACATGTATAAATTGCCTGCCAGCGATGCTGCGTTCTTGTACCGGTTCTCCCTCACCATTGGGTGAATGCCTAAACACTGCAGCGTCCATAGAAGCGTCGCCCACCCCCACGCCGCGCAAAGAATCGTCCAATTCTTTTAATAGCAAGTCGTAATCCTGCTGGTTAGCCGGCTCGACACCCATCCATACGCGTCCGGTGGCAACCTCGACAACTTCCATATGCGAGTTACGACCGTAAGGGACGGCGATGCCACCCTCCGATAATTGCTCCTGCATTAAATTTTTCAACGATGTCATTGCTATCTCTCAGATGAACTGCAAATCGGAAATAGATTGCTAGTTGGGGGTATAGACGTACTCGTCACCCTCAACAAATTTCTCCGCCAGCGTCTTATCAACCATCACGGCCATTTGCGAGATCGATTCATACAAAGGCCCTCGGGAGCTGGCTTGGTGCGCCACCAGCAGTGCGCTCAACTCATTGAGCTTGTCGCTGCGGCTAGCGGCAAGATTGATGTGCTCTGTGGGATCGTCCGCTAGGTTATACAACCATTGTTGCCGGCCATCAGTGGGACGATCGTTAACCTGTAACTTCCAGTCACCGTGACGCACCACCTGGTAGTGCCCGTTTTGCCAAAACAAGGTTTCACGATTCCAGTCGTCTGCGCCCTCGCCTGTGGCCAGCGGCAACAAATCTACCCCGTCAATGACGACCCCTTCAGGCTGCGAGGCACCCGCTGCGGCAGCCAGAGTAGGCATCACATCGATGTGGGCAACGGGCGCATTCACAGAAATACCGGGGGCTATTTTGGCGGGCCACCTCACGAACATCGGCACCCGTAAGCCACCCTCAAACATGGTGATTTTAAAGCCGCGGAACGGGCTGTTCACTTCAGGGATACCAATATAACCTGCACCGCCATTGTCACTCGTAAAGACCACAAGCGTGTTGTCGGCGATGCCCTCCTCCTCCAGCGTATCCAGAATGCGGCCCACACTGCGGTCAACCGCGCGAATCATGCCCGCATATACGCGCTTACGATGGGGCTCAATACCTTCGAGGGCGTCAAAGTCCTCTCGGGTGGCTTGCAAAGGCGTGTGAGGCCCCCAGTGGGCAAGGTAAAGAAAGAAGGGGCGGTTCTTGTTGGCCTTAATCACCTTAATCGATTCGTCGGTCCAATAATCTGTCAGATAGCCACCGGGCTTAAATTTGTCGGCCTCGCCAGAGTTATAAGTCGCCGAAAACCCCATGCCCGCCCAAAGAAATTTATCGATGGGGTCAAAGGAAACCTTCGCGTTCACCACATTAGGGTCGTTTTCGGGCAAGTACAAACCGCTCTGCATCAGCAAGCTGTCTTCAAAGCCCTGCTCGTGGGGGGCCATACCGTTTTCGCGACCGAGGTGCCATTTGCCTATA
>QXYP01000214.1:563-11995 GCA_009886815.1 Halieaceae bacterium | reverse complement strand
GGAACCCTGGAGCGCTTAGTCATCACCAACGGCATTTTACAGGGCGAAGACTATCGTCCGGAGCGAGCCCTCAGGCAGTTATCTCGAGCCACGATGACCAAGATCTTTGAGGTGAATACGATGCTGCCAATGCTGTGGCTAGGGGCTTTTCATGAAGCATTGCGTCAGGCAGAACAGCCTAGAATGGCGGTGCTGTCAGCCAGAGTGGGAAGTATTGGAGACAATCACTTGGGTGGCTGGTACAGCTATCGGGCGAGTAAGGCGGCTTTAAATATGATGTTGCAGTGTGCCAGCGTGGAGTTTGGTCGTCTTAATAAATCAGCCCAGATACTGGCTTTTCATCCCGGCACCGTAGACACACCACTCTCTGAACCGTTTCAACGGGGTGTGCCTGAAGGAAAACTCTTCACACCGGAGTTTGTTGCCGGGCGTTTAGTGGAGCTGCTGGATGACGCTCCTACGACAGAACGTCTGCTATACCTAGATTGGGATGGCAAGCCCATCCCATTTTAACCTCAACGAAGAAACTCGCTGCGTGCAGCAGGGTTCTCTTTGAACATACCCCCCAGAGAGGTCGTTCGCGTTCGGGAATTACTGTCCATAACGCCTCGAGACTTCACGCAGTAGTGCACGGCTTCCATTGAGACGGCTACGTTGTCGGTTTCCAACAAGGTTTGCAGCGCCACCAGAATCTGTTGGGTGAGTCGCTCCTGAACCTGTGGGCGTTGTGCAAAGAAGCGAACAATGCGGTTGATCTTGCTCAGGCCGATAATTTTATTACGTGGCAAGTAGGCGACGCGAGCCTGACCATCAATAGTGACAAAGTGATGCTCGCAGGTTGATGTCAGGTCGATGTCATCAATCATGACCATCTCATCGACCTGCATTTTATTTTCAATGACCGAAATCTTGGGGAAGTTGCCGTAATCTAGGCCAGAAAAAATCTCATCGAGATACATACGAGAAATGCGATCGGGGGTGTCACAGAGGCTATCGTCGGTTAAATCCAGCCCAAGTGCTTGGGTAATGTCAGTAAAGGCGCCTTTCACGATGGAGAGCTTCTGCTCGCGGTTTAAACCGTTGTCAATTAACGGCGTTTCAAGCCCCCGTGCTACTAAGGCGTCTCTAACCAAGGTAGCCTCTGGGGAGATTGTAGGGCGAATGTTCACGGTGTTATCTGCCAATTCAAGGGCTTTGGGCTTCGTGTGGGTAGATGTCAACATGACGCACTCCGATTGATGTAAATTGATGTAAAAGGTAACGATTAGTGTATAGGGTGAATACGATACGGGGTGCCCGCTGGATCGCCTATCACTTGGTGTTTTTGAACGCGTTTGCTTTGTGTGGGCGGCGCATCAAATGCCAAGGCGTTGGGGAGGCAGTGAGTTGTTTACCAACGGGTTAGCTCACAGGTAGTATCGAATGCATATTGTTCATCAACCCAGCGCTGACTATGCGAAATCAAGACTTTTGGAGAGCTCAAACATGTTAAAAAAATATATTGGAATGGTAATGGCCATGTTATTGGTCACGATGGGCAGCAGCGCCTTTGCTGAAGATGATAGCGAGGTCATGGAGCGCTTTCGCGCATCTGGTGCTGGCGACTTGATTGATGCTGCGTACGGCTATGCGGTTTTCCCCACCATCGGTAAAGGTGGCATTGGTATCGGCGGTGCTCATGGTTCAGGTCGCGTTTACAAGGGCAATGGCAAACTGATGGGCACGACAAAAATGACCCAGATTACCTACGGATTGCAGCTCGGCGGGCAGGCTTACAGTCAAATAATTCTCTTTGAAGACGAAAGATCTTACGATGAGTTTACCGACGGTAATTTCGAGTTTGGCGCTCAGGCGACGGCGGTAGCGTTAACGGCAGCTGCGGGAGCTGAGGCAAGTACGACGGGTGCCGGCACTAATGCTTCAGGTGGAGAAAATAACGCCAATGTTGGCAGTTCAGGTTTTCGTAAGGGCATGGCTATTTTCACCATCGCTAAAGGCGGGCTGATGTATGAAGCCACGCTCGGTGGACAGAAATTTTCCTATAAACCGGCCAAGTAGGTTTTTGGTGCGAAAAAACCCGCAATAGCGGGTTTTTTTTTACCTGAAATCTCATATTCGCCGGGAATTTTACCGAATTGCTTAAAAAGGATGGCCTAACGAAGCGTGTGAGTGGGGTCGCTGGTAGACTCAGGCCCCACGAAATTTCAGTGATAGACATGTCATTGAGTGTGGAAGCGTTTGTTTTAGACAGGGAGTCTGCATGACGAGTCGAGTTAAAAAGGCGTTGATACCGCTCTTGGTATTGCTAGGAGGCATTGGCATCGTGGTGCTCCTCAACGCTACCAAGCCCAAGCCTGATGTTGCTGTAGAGGCGCCTCGGCCTATTAGGGTGCACACCCAAGCCGCTGTCGTGGCCACCAATCAGCTCACGGTTCATACAACAGGCGACGTCAGAGCGACGTTGCGGTCTGACCTAGTGGCCCAAGTCGCTGGTCGTATTATTCAAGTTTCCGATGAATTTGTTGAGGGTGGACGGTTTTTGGCCGGTGAGACTCTGCTCACGATTGAGGATACCGATTACCGTGCAGCGTTGAATGAAGCAGAAGCTCGGGTTGCTGCAGCCGAGGTGGATTTAGAGACCGCTTTCGCCGACGCCGATGTTGCGAGGCAACAGTTAGCGGGAGTCGACAAACCTTCTGCATTGGCTTTAAAAAAACCACAAGTTACCCGTGCCCAGCTGGCATTGGAGGCCGCCGAATCGGGGTTATCTCTAGCCAGGACAAACCTCGAGCGTACAAAAATCGCTTTGCCCTATACCGGACGCCTGCGCTCTACGGCGGTGGACTTGGGTGAATACGTGGGCCCGGGCAAAGTACTGGCCTCAGCATTTGGCACCGACCGAGTGGAAGTTCGATTGCCCCTCACTGACAATCAATTGGGGGCTTTGGGCGTGCCTATCGGTTACCGGGCCCAAAATGGAGCCGGTTTGGCCGTAGATTTCACCGCCGAGGTAGCAGGTGAGCGTCGTTTATGGACGGGACGAGTGGAGCGATTAGACGCTGCAATAGACCCCCAAACCCGGGTTATTTATGCCACTGCTGTGGTTGAAAGACCTTATGACCTGGTTGAGGCACCCTCTGCGATGCCCCTTGCCGTGGGTTTGTTTGTGGAGGCTGCTATTGCCGGTCGCATTCTTACCGATACGATTGCCATTCCTTCAGACGGCCTCCGGGCGGGTGACCGAGTGTTTATTCTGGATGTGAAGGGGCAATTAGAAATAAGAAACGTGGAGGTCATCTACAGCAACACTCGCGAGACATTTTTAGCCAGTGGTATCGCCTCGGGCGAAGCGGTTATTACTTCTGCCATTCGTAATCCCATTCCAGGAATGGCCCTTGAGTCGATTAATGCCGAGAGTGAAGCGATAAGCGCGACCCTCGATGCGACACTGGCAGACTGAGGGGTACTGACGTGACGGCACTGGTAGGTTGGTGGGTTCGAAATCCGGTAGCGGCAAATTTGCTGATGCTAGGAATTATTATTTCCGGTTGGTTGGGTCTGCAAAATATTGAAAAAGAGGCTTTTCCGTCGATCAGTCCTTATCAGATTCAGGTGGAGGTGATCTGGCCGGGAGCATCCCCTCGTGAGGTGGAGCAACAGGTAATCCAGCGTATTGAAGACGCTGTAGAAAACGTCAACAACGTCTATAGAGTTTACTCCGAGGCGAGAGAAGGCTTTGGCAATATTAGCGTCGAAACCTATGCCAATGTTGATATCAATGCCTTTACCAATGACGTAAAAAACGCAGTCGATTCTGTGACTTCGTTGCCCGGGGATATTGAAAACCGGAGGGTGCGTCGCCTTGAGTGGCGCCAGGAAATGTTGCGAGTAGCGGTTATTGGTGACATTGAGGAACGAACCCTCACCCGATTGGCCGAGGATCTGCGCCGAGATCTTGCCTCTCGTGCCTATATTTCTAAAGTTGAGCTTTTTGGCGTTAGGCAGGAAGAGGTCACGATTGAGCTCTCGGAAACGGCGTTGCGGCGTTACGGCGTTACTTTTGCCGAGGTGGCGGGTGTTGTCCGAGGAAGCTCAATAAATTCGTCTTCAGGTCAGGTAAAAGCAGCGACGGGTGATATTCAGCTGCGAGTGCTTAATCTCGCCGACACCCAGCGCGATTTTGAAAACATTATTGTCAGGCAAACCCCCGAAGGTGGAACCATTCGTGTGGGCGATGTGGCCAGAGTAATTGATGGCTATGAAGAAAGTGAAATTATAGCCACTCTCAATGGCAAGCCTGCCGTGTTGCTGCAGGTACAGGCCACCGACGACATGCAGGTTGTTAAGTCTAGCGAGGCCGCTAAGCGTTGGATTCGAGATACACAGCCTACATTGCCTGCCGGTATCGAATTGATGATGTGGTTCGATACTGCAGATATCTATACCTCACGTATGGACCTTATTACAGAATCATCGGTGTTGGGTTTAATACTGGTGTTCATTGTTCTGTTGTTAACGACGCGCCCCGCTGTGGCGTTATGGGTGACCGCCGGTATTGGCGTTGCCTTCATGGGGGCTTTCGCATTTTTGCCCGCAAGCGACGTATCGCTCAACGTGATTTCAACCTTCGCTTTCTTACTGGTACTGGGGATTGTCGTCGATGACGCGATTGTGGTGGGTGAAAGTATTCACCACCACAATCATAGTATGGGTTTAAGCGGTGAGGAGTCTGCTGTGGCCGGTGCGGTGAGCGTGGCGCGCCCCGTCATTTTTGCCGTTTTGACCACAATTGTTGCATTTGCGCCCTGGCTTTTTGTTTCGGGCATTGACGCCCAGATAACCCGCCAGTTGTCTATTGTGATTACTCTCGCGCTGATCATGTCTTTGATTGAAGCTTTTTTTATTCTTCCTGTTCACCTGCGACATATTGAACCTCGCAAGAATCTGAAGGGCATTAGACGCTGGCAGCAAAATATTGCGCATTCAATTATAGATTTCGCCCACAATTATTACGGCCCTTTCCTTAAGCGCTGCATCCGCAATCGTTACACCACCACCATGGTTTTTATGGTTGGCTTCATGGTATCTGTTGGCCTATTTGCCACCGGCTGGGTCAAATTTTTCTTCATGCCACAAGTGGAAAACGAGCAAATTTATATCAGCGTTGATCTGCCCATTGGCACTCCCTACGAGCGGGCCCTGCAGGTATTGGATCAGCTACAAGTCGCGGAGAAAGCGCTGATCGCCGAGGTAGAGGCCTCTGCGCAAGATTCGGGAGAGGGGTCCGGTAAGTTGATTGAAGGGTGGTACACCCGCGCGCGTCCCGAAAACGTCATTGCCATCGTTAGGTTGGCGCCGCCTGAGGTGAGGGACCTGAGTGCCAGAGCTGCTGCTGAGCGGCTAAGAGAGCTGGCGGGGGATTTTCCAGATGCTGAAAAAGTTGAAGTGCGCTACACATTAAATGAAGGTTCGCCCACCGTAACGTTCTTGCTGCAACATCAAGATTTCGCTTCGCTCAAGGCGGCCAGTGAAGATTTACAGTTGCACTTACAGAGCTACGACGCGGCGTATTACGTACGCGATGATCAGCAAGGTGAGCTCAGTGAGCTGAGATTCGCATTAAAGCCAGGTGCTGAAAAACTGAATGTAGACCTCGCTGAGGTATCCCGGCAAGTTCGCCAAGCTTACTACGGAGAAGAAGTGCAGCGGCTACCCAGGGAGTTCGGTGACGTAAAGGTGATGGTGCGTTATCCGCGAGACGCCCGCAGCCAGCTGTCGTCCCTCGATGATTTTATGATCAGAATCCCTGATGGCCGAAGTATTCCGCTGCTATCAGTGGTGGAAGTGAGCTTTGGAACTGGCGTGCAGCGCATAAATCGCCGTAACGGTGAGCGCTTCGTTCGTGTGGTGGCCAATGTTGAACGCGATGCGATGGAGGAAATTTCCAGTACCGTAACCGACAACTATATGCCCACACTGGAAAGTAAGTATCCCGGTTTGAAGGTGCTCAAAGGCGGTACTCAGGAATCAGAGGCCGAGTTTTATAGTGAAATTGCGGCGCTATATACGGTAGCGTTATTTGCGATTTATGCCCTCATCGCAGTGGCCTTTAGGTCCTACGCGCTACCTCTGCTCATTATGACTGCGATTCCTTTTGGTTTTATGGGCGCTATCTTTGGTCACTTGCTGTTTGATATGCCCCTAGCGCTATTTTCCTACTTTGGCATTGGCGCAGCTGCGGGTGTTGTGGTGAATGACAACCTGGTATTGGTGGATTACATTCGGCGCCGGGAGGGTGACGGATTAACCCCTGCAGAGGCGGTAGTAGATGCGGCTATTAATCGTTTCAGGCCCATTTTTCTGACAACGGTGACAACCTGTGTCGGCTTGTTACCGATCATGGCAGAGCGCTCTACCACCGCAGAGTTCCTAAAGCCTGCCGTGCTGTCCCTCTCCTTTGGTGTCTTATTCGCTTTATTTGTAAGCCTGCTCATGGTCCCGGCACTTTACATGATTGGCTGGGACTATCAGCAGCTTATCAGGCGCCTGCGGGGTCAAGACCCCACAGGCCTGACGGTCAGCGAATCCCGTGCATCAGGCGCTTCAGAAACGGCGTAGCCATAAGCAGTACAACGCCAGCAATGACCCCGGCCCATAACAGCTGGTCAAATAACGTGATGAAGCCTTCAGACTCAGAGACCATAGTGCCTAACAGTGCGGCGACATACCCTGAGTAGGCAGAGGCAAGGAACCAGGCTCCCATCATGACGCCGACGACACCGGGCACTGACAGTTTCGTTACTGCCGATAAGCCCACAGGGCTGAGGCATAGCTCGCCGGTTGTGTGCAGGAGGTAGGCCAGAATCAGCCACCAAGCCGAGATTAGCCCGGCCTCGTTAGGAAACTGTGCGCCGTAGGCTAGGGCACCAAACCCTAGGCCCGCTTGAAGAATGCCCAGCCCAAACTTGACCGGTGTGCTGGGCTCCATATTTCGACGGCCCAGCCAGGTCCAAAGCAGCGCAAAAGCAGGTGCCAGCGTAAAGATGAAAAACGAATTGGCGGCGCCAAACTGAGACGCTGTTAGTGATACTCCCAGCAATGATTTGTCCGTGTCACGGTCTGCAAACAGTGTCATAGACCCGGCGCCTTGTTCAAAGAGTGCCCAGAAAAAAACCGTCGAGACAATGAGGACGACTAATGCCAGCATGCGATCGCGCTGTACTCGATCGCAGCGGGCGAAGATATACCAGCCAAGACCTGCCAAGGTCGCCAGGGACACGACATTGAGGAGTGTGCCAACAACTGCAGTTGCCTGAACGGTTTGCCAGATTACTACGACACCCGCTAAGCCGCTTAAATAGATGAGATGGTCAAGGCGAATAGGGCCCCGTTTTTCGCTCAAGGCAGACGTCGATGGCGCTTCACCATGTCCCTCTAACAGCGGCTGCCCCCAAATAAAGAGAACCAGTCCCAGGGCCATACCAATACCTGCTGCGCCAAAGCCATAGGCCCAGCCGTAGACTTCACCTAACCAGCCACACAGTAAGGTGGCGGCGAACGCACCAATGTTGATGCCCATGTAAAAGATGGTAAAGCCCGCATCTCGTCTGGGGTCGTCTTCTTTGTAAAGCTTACCAACGACTGTTGAGATGTTTGGCTTAAGAAATCCCACGCCCATAATGATCAGAGCGAGGGAGAGGTAAAAAACCTGCAGGGCCCCGTCATCTCTGACGACGCTACCCTCGAGCATTCTTGCTTGCTCGCCTTCAAATGCCATGCCTAGATGGCCCGCAACAAGTAGCAGGCCCCCATAGACAACCGCGCGTCGCATCCCTAAATAGCGGTCTGCGATTAGGCCACCTACCAACGGCATGGCATAGACCAGCGCGGTATAGCTCCCCAATATCGCCAAGCCGGCTGCATCGTCAAAGAGGTGATACTTGGTGAGATAAAGCAGCAGCAGGTACTTCATGCCATAGAAGGAAAAGCGTTCCCAAAGCTCGGTACCAAAACAAATGTATAAGCCGGCAGGGTGACCCATGAATTCTCGGCCGTGTTGTGAGGGGCTGTGTGTTGTTGTCGTCATAGGGTCGTGGGTTCCTATTGGCAATCGTTTAGAGGAGTTTATGCCGCTTTTGAAATTTCTGGTTCGATGGTCTCTAAAGCGCGATCCATGTCATCAAAGTCTTTTATGCGCTTAACCGCAGCAAACAAAGCGCCAGCTTGCGGGAAATAATGCTTCAGGTATACCAGCCATTGCTTGAGCGGATTACAGGCGTGTCGGGGTTCGTAGGCATTAGCATTGCTTCGGAGATAAATTTGCAGCAGCGGAAACACTTCAGTCCATGTCATAGCTGGCGTATCGACGCCCTGCCAAGTATGACGGACAGCGCGAGCGAGATCCGGGCGACACAGTGCGCCCCGCGCCAACATAAAGTGCTCACAGTGGCTAACCTGGCCGCAGCGCACAACATCCCCGGGTGACCAGAGCTCGCCGTTAGCGATAATGGGTATCGCCGATTCCTTGGCGATTTGAGCGAGTCGTGCCCAGTGCGCTGGTGGGCGATAGCCCTGACGGCGCGTCTTGGCATGGATCGTGAGTTCGGAAATGCCGCCGGTTACTGCAGCATTCACAATGGCTTCA
The DNA here is from genome assembly GCA_009886815.1 of Halieaceae bacterium. Classification (GTDB taxonomy): domain Bacteria; phylum Pseudomonadota; class Gammaproteobacteria; order Pseudomonadales; family Halieaceae; genus Luminiphilus. The sequence goes on along the minus strand of QXYP01000214.1, from coordinate 3,351 downwards.
AATTGTCCGTCATCTTCAAATCCCAATCTGATTTTAGCCGTAACAGGAACCTCGGGCGCCACAGCATCGCGAACCTCCGAGCAGACGGCATGCAATAAATCGGGTGTTTTGAGCAGGACCGCACCGCCGTGAGATTTATTGACGGTCTTGGCCGGACATCCAAAATTAAGATCGATGCCCGGTGCCCCCAATCCCTCGGCGACCTGTGCGTTTCGGGCCATGAGATCGGGGTTACTGCCCAGCAACTGCACAAATACGGGAGTGCCGGTGGGGGTGCGACCGTTGGATAACAGCTCAGGGCAGAGTCGATAAAAGACTCTGGGTGGCAGCACGGTTTGAGAAATGCGCACAAACTCTGTGACACATCGGTCGTAGCCGCCTATTTTCGTGAGGAGATCGCGCATGACGCTATCGACCACACCTTCCATGGGTGCCAGCACCAAACGGTGGCCTGTTGGGGGATGCTTGATCGTCTGAGAATTTATCATCGCGACGCAAGCATACATGACCTGTTAATAGAGTCCTATGTTGGCATGGCGTGCAGGGCTTCCCTTTTGTAAACTAGGGGAATACTCAGGCAGCCGTGACGGTAGGTGTCCATGAATCCCAATTACCTCGACTTTGAACAACCCATTGCTGAGCTTGAGGGCAAGATTGAGGAGCTCAGCAATGTAGGCTCCGATGCGGATCTTAATTTAGCGGAAGAAATCGATCGGCTGCGCGAAAAAAGTACGGGGCTCACTGAGAAAATTTATGCAGATCTCAGCCCCTGGGACATTGTTCGTGTTGCCCGACATCCATTGCGGCCCTACACCTTGGATTATATCGACCATGTTTTCACCGAGTTTGATGAATTACATGGTGATCGACACTTTGGTGATGACAAAGCGATTGTGGGGGGCGTAGCTCGCCTCGATGACCGTCCTGTAATGGTTATTGGGCAAGAGAAAGGGCGCACGGTGAAGGACAAGGTCTACCGAAACTTCGGTATGCCTAAACCCGAGGGTTATCGAAAGGCGTTACGCCTCATGGAAATGGCGGAACGCTTCAAAATGCCGGTTATCACCCTAATCGACACCCCCGGGGCCTACCCCGGTATTGACTCAGAAGAGCGCGGCATCTCTGAAGCTATTGCGCAGAACCTGGCGGTTATGTCTCGTCTACGTACGCCGATTGTATGTACGGTTATTGGCGAGGGGTCTTCAGGCGGGGCGCTGGGTATCGGAGTTGGAGACCATCTTGCGATGCTGCAGTACGCCACCTACTTCGTCATCTCCCCAGAAGGGTGTGCCAATATCATTTGGAAGAGCAGTGAGTTTGCACCCCAAGCGGCCTCTGCCATGGGCGTAACGTCGTCGACACTTGAAGATTTAGATATTGTGGACGCAACCATTCGAGAGCCCTTGGGGGGCGCCCATCGAGATCCCGTGGAGATGGCAAGTCGTGTTAAAGCGCACTTGGTAGAGCAGGTAGATCGGCTTTGCGCAATAGAGACCGACGTCATGCTGGAGGCGCGTTATCAGCGGCTTATGTCCTACGGTAACTGACCCTGACCAATAACGCCCTATTTAATGAACTAACCCCTGAGTTTGAGCAGGATCATCTGGCGAGCGCTTGGGTGGTGGGCTTAAGTGGGGGCTGTGACAGTGTGGCGCTGCTTCATTTGGCTAGCTTGTGGCGTGATCGTGGCGGGCCAGCCTTGCGTGCTGTACATGTGCACCATGGCCTTTCTTCGGCAGCGGATGATTGGGTGAAGCTCTGCGAGGGGGTGTGTCAGCAGCTAGCCATTAATTTGTCGGTCTATCGGGTGCCTCCGGTGACTGATCAGGGAAAGGGTATTGAGGCTGCCGCTAGAACCGCGCGCTATGGTGTTTACCGGGAAGAGCTGCAGCCCAATGAAGTGCTATTACTGGCCCATCACGCCGATGATCAGGTCGAGACAGTGCTACAGCGTTTATTGCGCGGAACCGGCCCCAAGGGGCTTGCTGGCATGCCCAGGCGGCGGGAATTAGGGCAAGGGTATTTATCCCGACCTTTACTTGGGGTGGCGCGCTCAGTGATCAAAAGCTGGGCGGATAACCATGCACTCTCCTATGTAATTGACCCCAGTAATCATGATGATCGCTTCGACAGGGGTTTTTTGAGGAAAGAAATTTTGCCCAAACTCGGCCAGCGATGGCCGGGTTACCGGGAGTCCTTTCGCCGAGTTACTGAGCTTCAATCCGATATGCTGCGGCAGCAAAATGAGCAGCCTTTGGCCATAACTGAGAATGCCATGGGTGAGCCTGCGCTCGCTTATGACCCCAATAACACCTCAAAGGATAGTCGGCGGATGTTGGCGTCTTCAATACACCGCTGGCTCTCTGAGCGCGTGCTTGCCGTTCCCAGTGCTGTGCGGCTGACTGAGTTTGTTCGTCAGTGTTTTGAGGCCCGCCCCGATCGCTGCCCTGAACTGGATGTAGGGCAGGGCATGTTGCGAGCATGGCGCGGGCTGATTTGTTTGACCCCGCACTGCGCCGAACGGGCCCTGCTGCCGTCGGTAGTGGTCGCCGGTGAGTGCCATGAGGGCGCTTGGGGGAAGTTAAGTTGGGGGGTTGCACCGGGCGGTACCGGTTTTTTGAAGGGAGAGCCGGTCACGGTGCGATATCGTGTGGCAGGAGAGCGCTTTAAGTTGGGCGACGAGCCGTCTCGAGATTTTAAAACGTTGTGCCAGAATCACGGCATTCCGCCCTGGTGGCGGCCGAGATTGCCCATTTTCGCCCATGGAAAGACGGCAGCCTACATGGCA
>QXYP01000214.1:0-553 GCA_009886815.1 Halieaceae bacterium | reverse complement strand
GATTAAACCTTCACCTTAGAATTGAGTGCATCGTCCCTAGATGCTAGACTAATTTCCCATCTGAGTTCAGGTGACTTGGCCCCCTAGGGCACGGGCACCCGCGGCTTTAACCTCTTGGGGTTCGTCCCTGCAACGGTGGTCGGCATGACGCGTTATGTGTTCGTTACAGGTGGGGTAGTTTCTTCCCTCGGCAAAGGTATTGCTGCGGCGTCCCTCGCTGCAGTTTTAGAGGCGCGTGGCCTGAAAGTTACGCTTCTCAAATTAGATCCCTATATCAATCTGGACCCCGGAACCATGAGCCCCTTCCAGCATGGTGAGGTTTTCGTAACCGATGACGGTGCCGAAACGGATTTGGACTTAGGTCACTACGAGCGCTTCACTCGAACAACCATGACCAAGCGCAATAACTTCACCACGGGACGTGTCTACGACGCCGTGCTCCGCAAAGAGCGCCGGGGTGATTATTTGGGTGGTACGGTACAAGTCATTCCCCACGTCACCGATGAGATCAAGCGCCGGGTCATTGACGGTGCTGAAGGCGCCGATGTGGCGG
>QXYP01000213.1 GCA_009886815.1 Halieaceae bacterium | reverse complement strand
GTAACGTCTGAGTTCCAACTCCGACAAAAAGCCCAAAGGTCGGCCTTCTCGATCGTATAATTATCGTCAAACAAGCCACCACGCATAATGTTGAACAACACGTTAGACGCGTGATGGTTCGTCGTCAGTGTATCTTCACTCACCTGAATACCGTCAGCGGTACTAATGAGGCGTTCCAAATGCTGGGTGCCCAAAGCAACGTCTTCGCTGATACGCGTCTCCAGACTGTCGCTGCTGTTAGAACGTAAATCGTCAAGGCGGTTTCTTACGGCGGCAGGACCCTGATTGACATCGGCAACAATACCCCAGCTCCGACTCTCATTGGCCTCAAAAATCATTGTGGCATTGATAAAATAAGCCCCTCTGCGCCCTAGCACCTCAAGCTCTTGCTCCAGTGCCCGACCAAGGCGAAAGTCATCAAGCTGGAGAGAACTGAGCAATACGATGGCGTCAGCCAGTCCATAAGACCACACTGTGGTGGCGCACAGGGCCTCACTAGGTTCCGCTCGATCCGACAGAATTGAACTCATAGCGTAAATGCCCAGCCCGGCATCGGCGATGAGTTCATTTTTCTTATAGGCGTCCACTAAACAGCTCAACTCGTTTTGAGTGCCTGCTAGCACACCATAGGGCAACACATTTTCAATACCGTCGAGCACGTCCACCGACCTAGAGTTATTACCTGTGTTCGCCAGTGTCGACTGTTTCACAAACCCATACTTATCCGTTGTCGACCATGAATAGGTAAACGCGAGTTCTAAGTCGTGGTTTATCTCTTCAAAAATAAGCTTGTCACCTAATACGCTCTTGTAAAGATTACGTGACAACGAATAAATGCCGTCGTGTTGACGAGCGAAAGGCTCCCAAAGACTGGTACGTGTCTCACCTTCAACCAACAAAACCGTTCGACTGCCTGTATGCGAGGAATTATCACGGATCTTGTCTTCGGTGTAGTAAGGGAACAGCGCGCTATCGCAGTCTGTTCTGCCAGCGGTCATGCCCCCTCGGGTTGAAATAAATAACCAATGGTTTGAATCACTAACAACACTGATAAAGAAATCGCTCATCGCATCGTAATTTTCAATGCAGTAAAAGCTTTCATCATTCTTCGTAACGTAGCCACCAGAGACGTTACCGAGGGCAGGATTTAGCTCAGAACTACCTAGAAAAATTCTGTTTTTAGTCATATCTCTTCAACGTTATTGATCGTTATGAGGTGCCAGAGCAGCTCCGAAACCCGCCGTAACGGGGCGGGCATGGCGTCGCTGGTTCTAGCTATCTTGCTACCCTCGAATAATAAAAGGCTGTTCGTCTCAGTAAACAGGGAAAACCCTTAGAAGCGCGACCTGCCTAAAGCTCGGTCATACTAATGCAGGGGTATCAGTAGTGACACCGGCTAGTATCCGGCTTATCGGCGCTTTTGGGCATCTTGTCGTATTACACATGAGATATTGGCCCCCACTCAGTAGCATCGCACTCCTCAAATGTAGCCCTTTTTATTCACAGGAGTTTTTTCGCCAATGTCCCAGCGCGCAGGTAAAGTCCACAATTTGCTCGACACTGCCCCCTCTGGCGACGCTAGCCCGACGTTGGATGATCGCTTAGAAGCCATCACCGAGGCTGGCATGCATGGCATTTCTTTTAGCGCTTATGTTGAAGGCCAGCAGCCCGGAGACGAATTAACCGAGACACAAATTGACCATCGTATGGCCATTCTGCAACCTCACTTTGGGTGGATTAGGTCTTTTTCCACCACCGAGGGGAATGAGCTTATTCCAGCTGCTGCAAAACGATACGGTTTACAGGCGCTAGTGGGTGCATGGCTGGGCAAGGATGCCGATAAAAATCGTATCGAAATTGACAACCTGATTACGCTTGCGCATCAGGGCTTGGTGGATATTGCAGCAGTGGGTAATGAAGTGCTTTATCGCGAGGAAATGAACGAATCTGATTTACTAGCCACACTGGCCGAAGTACGCGAGCGTCTTCCAGCCAATATCCCCATGGGGTATGTCGATGCTTATTATGAATTTGAAGACCGACCGGCTATTACAGAGGCTTGCGACGTTTTACTCACTAACTGCTATCCCTACTGGGAGGGCTGCGCACTGCCCTACTCCACCCTCTATATGCAGGACATGTACCGGCGCGTTCAAAAAGTCGCAAAGGGCAAACGGGTGATCATTACTGAAACTGGCTGGCCTAGCGCGGGTGGCACGTTCTATGGCGCAGAGGCGTCGCTCCAGGGCTCCTATCTTTACTTTTTGCGGGCACAGGAGTGGGCAATTGCCGAGGGAGTAGAGATGTTTTACTTTTCATCTTTTGACGAATCATGGAAGGTCGCGGGTGCTAGCGGCGAAGGCGATGTCGGCGCGCACTGGGGGCTCTGGGACACGCAAGAAAAATTCAAGTACGCTCCGAAGCTATGATTTCTCCTCAAACACTGCCCTACCGTCGAGCCATTTGCTACTCAGGTTTCCGCGATGGCCAAAGCCCTGACACCGGCGTGTTCCCGTCAGATGCAGAAATTGAAGCAGACCTTCGCTTACTCGTTCCTGACTGGGAAGCTATTCGTCTTTACGCCTGTGACCCTCACGCTGAACAGGTGCTGCGAATCATCGATGCACAGCAGTTGCCACTCAAAGTCATGCTGGGGGCCTACATCGGCGCTGAGGTTAATAATCCCAATTGCCCTTGGGGTGGTATGCATGCTGAAGAAACTTTATCGGCTAATAGACTGAAAAATCAGCAAGAGGTTGAGCGGCTCATAGATTGGGCTGAGCGGTATAGCCACATAGTCGATGTTGTATCCGCTGGAAACGAGGCCACCGTTGATTGGACAGATCACTTAGTCGAACCTGACGCCGTTATCGACTATGTGCGAAGAATTCAAACCGCGATTAGTCAGCCAGTCACGTTTTGTGAGAACTACGCTCCTTGGTTAAATAAACTGTCGGGGCTCGCCGCAACAGTCGATATTATCTCGATCCATACCTATCCCGTTTGGGAGTACAAAACCGTCGACGAGGCGATGGCATACACGCAAGAAAACTTCGAGTCCGTGAGGGCAGCCAACCCAGGAAAACAGATTGTTATCACTGAAGCTGGCTGGGCCACAGCGTCTAACGGCCGAGGGATACCTCCAGAGAACGTCGGAGAAATGTATCAAAAACAATATCTTGAAGAGCTTATGGCTTGGGCCGAACGCGAGCAAATTGTGGTCTACGTTTTTGAAGCCTTTGATGAAAACTGGAAAGGGTCTGACCATCCCTTAGAACCTGAAAAGCACTGGGGTATTTATCGCGCTAATCGTCTCCCCAAACTTGTCGCGGCGTAAAATCTAAGGCCCCATTCAGTTACCCGGTGGTCTAGCAAGAAACCTTCCGAGCACTCCGCCTTTCACCATATTTTCAGGCATATATTGCTTCTGTACTACTTATCTTCTGCTCCTGCCCCCATCCTCACTTCAACTACACACCCCTGCAATAAAATCAACCGTTAACAATTGGGGATACAACACCAAGCAGATTACTTACAGTGTAAAAGGGTATTAAGCCCATAGAACGATCTAATTTTAAAAATAATTTGAGGGAATTAAATTTTGAGCGATAAGACACGCAGAACAATACCATTGCGACGCCAACTCATCGGTTGTGCAATGGCACCTCTATGCCTGGCGGTAACCACTGGCGCCCCTATATCTTGCCGTTGCCAATACCGCGTTTGCGCAACAAGACGAGGGCCTGATCGAAGAAGTGATGGTCACTGGTAGCTATATTCGATCAACCAGTCAAGATGAAGCGTCTCCCGTTGAAGTGCTTTCCAATGATTATATTGTCAACTCAGGGGCTGTTGATGTTGGCGAATTAACCAGCAAATTATCTGTAAGTTCAGGTGCCGAAAATAACCCTGACTCATTTACCTCGGGTGAAACCCAAGGCACCAGCAACGTGAACCTGCGTGGATTAGGCCTTACTTCTACTCTGGTGCTTGTCAACGGTAAGCGCCAAACAATCACCGCAGCAACGGCCAACGACG
>QXYP01000212.1:4526-21624 GCA_009886815.1 Halieaceae bacterium | reverse complement strand
GCGCGATGCGATCTTTTTCAACAACGGCGTCAACGGGTCCAGTGGCGGGTGCCCCGGTACCGTCAATTAAATAAGCGCCTCGAATAATGAGCTGATCATACTGTCCTTGTCCTTCAGCTCGAGGAGGTATGTCATCTTGGATGCTGGCAAATAATTGATCCGTTTCAGTGTCGGCACTTGTGAGAGAAGACAGCAAGGCTGTCAGTGTGATCATGGCAACAACGAAATAATGTGGGCTCATATTCATCCTTTTAACGCGTTTAATCGTGCATGCTGCCTCGGGGTGTGACGACCTTGCTACTCGTACACTGTCCAGTTCGGCTCAGTCCAATCCAATTCAGGTTAAGTCAGAATGGCGTCAGATGCGGCCACTGCCAACGACCTCCCTTAATACCGCTAAACCTAAAGATTCTGCCCTTATTTATAAATTGATCGTCGCAATCATGCTAGTGACATTGCTCTCTCGCCGGTGACAGTGGGGCCGTGGCTAATAAAACGACGACTACAAAGTTAGCCAATAATGACCTGATCACCTACCGCAGCCTTCTTGAAACCTCTGTATTTCTAACACACTGCCGCAGGTTGAATTAACGGGGCCTAGATTTAAATATCTTATAAAGACGACCTGCCGGCTCGGCACTAGTAAAGCGGCGAGCTATGCGATGACTTTGCTCGCTAAGGGTAAGGGCTATTTATGATCTTTTGTTTCTGCAGGTTCTGCAGGTTCGCTCTCTGCAGCGGATTCTGCTGTGGGTATTTCCGTTGACTGGTGTTCAGTATGCTCAGCGGGTAAGCAGGCTTCTGCGGGTTCTACGCTAACGTTGTCAGAGGCCTCCCAACTGGGGACGTGATTGGTAACTTCGGTATATCTGAGGGAGGCATCCCCGCTCAAAGTCACCTGCAGTGCGCGTCGTCTGATTTCTGTTGCGCCTCCGGCTGCAGAGATACCCGGGGTATCTCTGGGTTTGAATAAAAATACATGGATGGGTGTATTCAGGGGTAGCCTTTTACTACTGCCCTTGTCAGAGGCGCGAACGCCGCCCAGAAAATTGGTCGCACCGGGAATGTCGTTATAGCTGGGACAGCCATCAGCTGCGTTAAAGAACTTAAACTTCCCATTAAATGCCCCGCCCTCTACTGAGATCTGGAGGGCAGCATCGTTTGCTGCATTAGCTGATAGCGTCAAGCTGACCAGCAGTACAAAGAACCACTGAGCGGCCTGATATTTAAATCGACTCATGGCTTTTCCGTCTTCATAACGTGGCTGCAAATTTTGGCACGCAGCGCTTTGGAAGTCGAATTGTATGGCCTCGAACTTCAAAGAACGGTTGCAATAAACGGCTGCGTGCTTTCAAGACCTAATGTTTCGCGGTCAACCCTACCGGTGACATCCACGCCCTTTCCTAAAGGGTCGCGGGCACCAGGTTCGATGTTGGCAGCCCCATTTTTACGGCGTCATAGGTAGACCAGCGAGGTGTGGGAACCTCTAAAACCCGGGCGTAATACACGACGTTGTGTGCAGGGGCGCCGTCCGGATCTGTCCAAAGCGCCATCAGTTCGGCGCCACCGTGTTCGTTGGTGTAGGTCGCTGTGGTGACGTCGACAGGTTTAACTATAGGATCGGCTTTGCCCGTAGCAGCATTGCCTGGTCAGTCTCCAGACAGCGCCACGTCGTAAATCTTTTCGTGCTCCATACGGCAACCTACCTCAGCTTACTACCTTGTGTGCGACCAAGGTTCGCGCTTTCAGGTGCCCTCATGGCAGGTATGGCGATTGAAAGTGGTCGATTCTACATGTCGATCTCAGCGCCCATTGGTGCGCCTAGCTTAATCCGGCATCACGGCGCAGGGTGTTAGAGCGCCTATCGGGACCATCATGGCTCCACCCAGGGGCTTTAAACAAATAGGCGAGTTTGTCTTGCCAGCGCTCGGCACGCTTGACGTCTCGCGACATATTGCCGTATTCCCCAAAGGCGACATCGAGAACCCGTTGTGAGGTTATATTCTTAGTGAGTCCGTAGCGCACAGGTTCCGACACGAGCTCTTCGCTGAAGGTACCCATCAGCCTGTCCCATATGATGAGTGTGGCGCCGTGATTGCGATCAAGGTAGCGGGTATTGGAGCCATGATGCACCCGGTGGTGGGAGGGTGTATTAAAAATAAACTCATACCAGGCAGGCATTCGGTCAATGGCTTCCGTATGCAACCAATATTGATAAATCAGACTGATGCTCAACATGGTCACGATCATGACCGGATCGAATCCCAGTAAAGCAAGCGGGCACCAAAACACATATTTTGAAGCGCGTTCCCCTACGCCTTGGCGCAAGGCCGTCCCCAAGTTGTAATACTGCGAGTTATGGTGTGAGGAATGTCCCGCCCACATCCATCGCACTTCATGGTTACCGCGATGAAATAAGTAATAGGTGAGGTCGTCTAGGAAAAATAGCAGAATCCACCAAGGCAGTGTGCGGCCTACCGTGTCTTTTAAGGGTGACAGATCGTAGCAGACAAACATGAGCAAAATGCCGCCAATTTTGGGCAGTAGATCGACAAAAACCGTCAATACCATGATGCGCATGGAGGCCCAAAAATCTTGGTTCTCATAAACTGGCCTGAACTGCTTTTTGGCCCAAACCCATTCTATTGCCAGCGCGGCAAAAAAAGCCGGCAGGGCCAGAATTACCAGGTCGTCTTGCATGACGGCCATTACACGATCGAACATAGTGCTTTCTCGCCTTATTTTTGGGTCATTGTAGTGGAATTCACCGCCTTGTTGGCACTCTTAGCTGATACAAAATTAGCGGGGTTAACGTTAATTAAGCTGCCAACCCCAGCGGGCGGTAATGGCCTGTCGTTTCGCGATTAAAGCGCGTGTTGTTATGGGCTCAGAATCCATGCCTGGCAGTTGCTGATAGCTTTGATGATTATCGCTCAGTTCGCGCAAGCCATTTAAAAATTTCAGGGTTTTAAAGCCGTCAAACCAGGTGCGAAGTTGACGCGCAGACTGTTGAGCATCTCGGCTATTGCGCTGGGAGTGCTTGAGGGCCTGAGGTAGCCCTAGCTTAGAAAGTTGCGCGGTCGCTGCCAAAGCGAGGGGCTTGGGCAACTTCAAGGAAAGATCTTCGCTGATATTTGGGTTTACCCTGGCTAACCACGTCGGGAAGCTTGCCAAAACGACCTGAAGCGCCGTGAAACACTCAGGATGGTAAAAAAAGGGGGTCGACTCGGGTTCGCCCGATGCCATCAAACGCGTGACGGCTGGGCCCGTGCCAAAGGGGACTCTGTCTGATGCGCGGGCTTGGATTAACACCGGAGGGCCTGGTGGTCGGTAGATCTGGCCCATTTTGGCGAGCTTGTTGAGTAAGTAAAAATCCTCCGCGCCGGCCCGTAGGGGCACCCCGCGTACGGCCGCATAGCAGTGGGCGTTAAAACCACAGCAGCTTCCCAGTGTGTGAAAAGCGTACTCTGATGCGGCAAGTTCGAGCCCTAAAATGTAATGATGCAGCCAGAGCTCGTAGATTAACGTGGCTCTGCCTAAGGGTGTGTCGGCATCCACCACGTGCTGGAACGGAAGAGAGATGGCTGCTGCATCGGTGGGCCAAGCTTGACTGAGGTAGTGGGAAGGCCACTGGGCATCGGCATCGGTGGAATAAATCCATTCACTTTCGATATGACCCTGCTGTATGAGCCACAGGGCCAAGTCGCAGCCCACCCGCCTCGCTCTGCCTACACCTTCAGTGCTTGGGGTCGCTCCCTCCAGGTGCTCGAGATCGATCATGAGCAACGTGGTGGCGGGTGTGAGCTGGCATAGTGTGATGCCGGCTATTGGGGAACTGCTGGCCTGTTCTTTGACATAGTTGCGCAGTGCGTGATTGGCATCGATATCTGAGTCAGTTTCGGGCCGATTTAAAACGCCAATCACCAGAAGTGTCTGTTCCGAGGGTGGCGTGGGTATGCGCGCCAAAAATTCGAGACTTTCCTTAAAGCACGGCACCACCATGACGTGATGCCAGTGTTGGTCTAGCCTGGGCAGCGCGGGGAGTAGCGCATAGCGCGAAAGGTATTTACCAATGACCGGGTCTTGGTTTGCTCTCAATGGAGTGCGGCACGAACCGGCAATTCGCTGACAACCTGACTCTCAAAAGCGAGAACCTCTTGCCAGCGGGTATCGATGGTTTCGGCTGAAAAATATTCAGAGGCGAGGTCTAGGAAGAGTTCAAAGTGCCGGTCTTCTGATCGCGTTATCGATCGGTAAAACGTTTTCAATTCACCCTCAGGCAGCGCCTCTGCGATTAAACCAAAGCGCTCGGCACCGCGAGCTTCAATAACGCCAGCGGTCAAGAGGCGATCGAGTAAATAGAGCTCTGAGCCCTGGCGTATGAGACTTCTAATGCTGTTTACGTAGGGGTCTTTTTCATCGGCACCCAATGTTAACCCGCGTGACTGGATGATTTTCACAACTTCACGGAAATGCACCATTTCTTCAACAGCGAGCTCCGCCATGGCAAGCACTAAGCGGGACCTGTCGGGATAATGCGAAACCATGGACAAGGCCATCCCGGAGGCCTTTTTTTCGGCAGCGGCGTGATCGAGAATAAAGGCGTCGAAGTTGCTTAAAACGCAGTCGACCCAGGCTTTTGGTGAAGGGGTTTTTAGGGGGCTATCGTGGTCCATAGTGTGGCTGAATTGACGAAGATCCCCGATTGTAACCGACCTGTGGCCTAGACGGCTGCTCACTGCCACCCTGTCCAGCCTGGACCTCTGACCACGCGACCCGGCGTGGCGCCGGTGGGCTCACTGTCACGAATGACAGCAGTACCATTGATAAACACCTGCTCCATACCCACGGCATACTGATGCGGTTGCTGAAATGTCGCTTGATCAACAATGGTGTCAGGGTCAAAAACCAGGATATCGGCAAAATGACCCTCTCGCAGGAAACCGCGATCGCGCAGGGATAAGTTGGTTGCCGGTAAGCCGCTGGCACGGTGAATGGCTTGCTCGAGGGACAGTAATTTTAATTCCCGTACGTAATGCCCAAGGACTCTAGGAAACGTACCGTAGGTTCGAGGGTGCCGGTGGTTCAGCAAGGCATCGCCCTCGGCGGCTATGGTGACGGCGTCGGTGCAAAAACTCACCCAGGGTTGCTGAATGGCTTTGCGAACGACATCTTCGGACTGATTGAAATACATAGCACCGACTCGCGTTCTATCGGCAATAACCAGATCCATGGCGGTTTCTTCGGGGCTCTGGTTTCTCATGATGGCCACTTCGGCGAGGGTTTTCCCCGCAAGGTGTTTGAGCTCAGGATTTCGAAATTCCACTAACATGACAGTCTCTGCGCCGCCGCTCGCAAGGCGATTGTCCCATTCGTCTGAGTCCTCCCGCATTTGCTTCGCCAAGGTTTGACGGGTTTTCGGGTCCTGCATGCGAGCAATCCATGCGTCAATGCCCCCGGCTTTAACCCACGCTGGCATAACGGCATCTAGACCGGTGGAACCCGCGGGGTAGGGGTACATATCGGCGGTTATTTTTAGGCCTTCACTGCGTGCGGCTTCAATGCGCGCCAGAACGTCATCGAAGCGGTCCCATGAGGGAGGGTGCGCAATTTTAAGATGGTAGATTTCTGCAGGTATGGCAGCTTCTCTGGAAATCGTGATGAGCTCATCAAGGGCATCAAATATTTGCTTGCCCTCGTTGCGAAGGTGCGACGCGTAAATACCGCCATACTCGGCAGCGGCTTTCGCCAGAGCGACCAATTCATCGGTTTCGGCAAAGCTTGCCGGTGTATAAATTAGTGACGACGCCACGCCAACCGCGCCCTCGCGCATAGCTTCTCGCACCAGCTCTTGCATAAGCTTGAGCTGTTGGGGGGTGGGATCAACGTCGTCCTGTCCCAACACATGTATTCGGGGCGTGGTTGCACCAATAAACGAGGCAATGTTGGGTGCCACGCCCTTTGTCTCTAGAAACTCTAAATACTCGCCTAAGGTGGTCCAGCCAGGGTTAATACCAGCCCAGTATTTGGGAAACTCAGTCTTCATGACCGGGCTTAAGGGCCCCATCGAATTGCCCTCCCCAAAAACCTCGAGGGTAATGCCTTGGGTAATATCGCTAAGGCCTCGGCCATCGGTGATCAAACTCGTTACACCCCAGCCGATCATGTTGATAAAGCCGGGACTGACGGCCTTGCCTTTTGCGTTGATGACCTTATCTGCCGTTGCGTTATCAAGGTTACCCAGTGCGACAATGCGGTCACCGGTTATCCCAAGGTCCCCGACATAGGGTGTATTACCCGATCCGTCATATAGGGTTCCATCTTGAATCAACGTATCAAAGTGATCTGGAGTTTTGGTGCTGCAAGCACTGCAAGCAGCGAGCCCGACGATAACGAGGATTACTCTCAAGCGCTTTGAAATTTGGCCCATTGGTCATGTCCTAAACGTTTACTTGAGGTCTAAGTTAGCATTTTGCTGAGCTGCGGGGGCAGCGGATTTTGTTGGCTGGGCCGAATGGCAAGCTAGACCCTTTGTCGTTAGAAAGAGGCTTGGGGCAGGGGCGGTAAAGTATCGATTTTCTCGGTATGCTCCTAGGTAGTGGTACGAAGATGATCAATCAAGATTAACGCGATGCCATGGCAAAGAGGGCGCGACTCAGAGCGCATTTTTGGCTGGCCTCCAGTCTGCTTTGGAAAGAGAGCACAGTTATGAGCCCTATTAGATATCAATGCACGGTCGTCGCGATTGTGGCTTCGCTAATGCTCAGCGTAGGAACTAGCGTCAATGCCACCGACCTTAAAACGATTATGGCAGACCCCGACTGGATAGGTGCGCCGGTGGAGTCAGCCTGGTGGCAGCTCGATGGCAGTGGCTACTGGTATCGCGCTAAGCGTAAGGGCAGCACGCTACGAGATACCTTTGCCATGACAGGCGCTGCCGGGGATCCCTTGCCTGTTTCGGCATCGCTATTGGCTCGTAGCGATGGCCCCACGCTTAAATATCATGCACTGAAAGGTTTGGCGGTCAGCATTAACAACGGCGCCTTGGTACTTCGAGACTTAAACAAGCAGACCCACCGCGTATTATTCGCCGGAACCGACCCCGCAAGTCGTCCTCAATTTTCACCCGAGGGTGACGCTGTATTTTTTTTGGTGGCCCAGGCTTGGTGGCGAATTGATCTGGCCAGTGGCAGCGCCAGTGCGTTAACGCCCCTAATTTTTGAGGAGCCCCCTTACACCGTTCCTGATGATGTTTTAGCGCAAGATCAGCTCAGACTGTTTACAACCCTTGAGCGTGACCGGCTTGCACAGCAGCAACAGTTCGAAGCCAGGCTGTTGCAAGAGCAGGCTGGAGCGTCTGCGGCCACCCCTTGGTATTTAAGTGCCGACTATCAATTGGTCAACAGTGCGCTGTCTCCCAATGGACGTTGGTTATTGGTGACAGTGAGCCCGGCAGGAGCCGATAACAATCAAGCCGATAAAATGCCCCATTACGTAACCCGCTCAGGTTATGTCGATGTCGAAGACGTGCGCTCGCTGGTGGGTCGAGAGTCGCCAAAGCCCCAGTCGTTATGGCTATTAGACTTAAAAACTCGGCAGCGGTATGAGTTGAGTATGGGTGAACTCCCCGGCATTGATTTGGATCCGCTGGCTGAGCTTAAGCGTGCGCAAGACATGGCTATCCACGATGCCAAAGACCCTAGGCCGGTCACTTTTGAACGTCTCGTGTGGCATGACCAAGGCGGCGATGCGTTGGTGCAAGTGCATGCCATTGACAATAAAGACCGTTGGACCTTGCGACTAAAAGCGGACACTCAAGAGCTGGCGTTGGTGGAGCACTTGCACGACCCTGCATGGATTAACTGGCGGTTCAACGACGCCGGTTGGATTCCGGGCAGTGATCAGATTTGGTGGTTATCGGAAGCCTCTGGATTCAGTCATCTTTATGCGACTCAACGCAATGGTGAGGTGGTGCAATACAGTCAGGGTGAATTCGAAGTCACGGCTGTCGACTGGTTGCCCGATGGCAAGTCAGCGGTGGTGTTAAGCAACCGCGCTCATCCCACGGAGTACGACTTGTACCGGCTCAATGTGTCGGCAAAAACAATGACGCGGCAGACCGCTCTCAAGGGCGTAGAAGGCTTTTCGTTACATCCGAATGGCGAGCGGGCTCTTGTGCTATTTTCTGAGAGTTATCGGCCTACTCAGGCCGTTGTTCTAGACTTGTTAACGGGTGATCTTACGCTGAAGACGGATACAGTTAACGAGGCCTATGCTGCCATTCCTTGGCAGGCACCCGACTTTGTTCCTGTCCCCTCCCGGCATGGTGTTGAAAAGCCCATTTGGTCTAAGTTCTACCCGGCCCGGGGAGATTTTGAGGGGCTGCGCCCCATAGTCATGTTCGTTCATGGGGCAGGTTATACCCAAAATACCCACCACCAGTTTCCTTATTATTTTCGTGAACAGATGTTTCATAACCTATTAACCGAGCGTGGTTACCATGTGCTGGATATGGACTACCGTGCCAGTCGTGGCTATGGGCGTGACTGGCGCACTGCAATTTATCGTCAGATGGGCACCCCTGAACTGGAAGACCTCATTGATGGTGTGCAGTGGTTGGTGGAAGAGCACGGAGGCGATCCCGATCGCGTTGGTGTCTACGGGGGGTCCTATGGTGGCTTCATGGCGTTTATGGCGTTGTTTAAGGCCCCCGATGTTTTCGCCGCGGGTGCGGCTTTGCGCCCCGTTACCGACTGGCGGCATTACAACGATTCCTACACGGCAAATATTCTCAATACGCCAGCGGTAGACCCCGAGGCGCATCACCGTAGCTCTCCTATAGAGTTTGTTGAAGGCTTTGAGGGAGCACTGCTGATCAGCCACGGCATGCTAGATGACAATGTGTTTTATAAAGATTCGGTGCGCCTTGTTCAGCGCCTTATTGAACTTGAAAAAGAGCACTGGGAGCTAGCATCCTATCCTTTGGAGCCCCATGGGTATGTCCATCCCGAAAGTTGGTTGGATCAGTACCGGCGTATTTTGAAGTTATTTGAGTCAGAGCTGGGTGACGCCCGGTAATGGCGCCATGGCGTTTTTTATACAAAGGATGTGACATGGTTGGGCGTTCGATTTACGATCGCGCTCACCTTGTAGTTCTAAGATTTTGACGAGACAAAGACTCACTCAACAGCTCAATAAAAGGAAAGCGTTATGTTCAGCCACATTATGATCGGTGCCAATGATATCGAAGCGTCCAAGGCGTTCTATGACGCAACATTGGGCGCTCTGGGCTGCGGCCCCGGTGTTATCGATGAGAAGGGACGGGTGTTTTATATGACAGACACGGGCATTTTTGCCCTGAGCCAACCCATCGATGGCAATCCTGCCGGTCATGGCAATGGCTCTACCATCGGCTTTGCGGCGGCGACGACCGAAGCAGCTGACGCTTGGCATGCGGCGGGCCTGGCCAGTGGCGGTGTAACCTGCGAAGAGCCTCCGGGTGTTCGTGAGGGTGGCATGGGTCCACTGTATTTAGCCTATCTGCGTGATCCGTCGGGAAACAAGATTTGCGCTTTAGTTAGGGTTTAGTAGAGGCTCAGCGTTTTAAGCGTTTGCATTGTTGACTTAAAATTATGGCCACGGGATGGGCGTTAAGACCGCCATCACCGCGAGCCCTAACCAGCATTGACCGCAGCAAGCCAAGGGCTCACCGAGGCTGGTGTCGATGATTTGGCACTGAGAGCGCTTTTCTTCCATCGATGGAATTTAGACAGTAGGAGGCATTGAGATGTTTGAAGAACTCAATATTAGCGCCATTGCAGATGCGTATATTGTTCCCTATGCGGCCAATATTGCGTTGGCTTTGGCTATTTTTCTGGTCGGAAAATGGCTGGCTGGCACCCTGACCAACGTCGTCATTGCCCTGCTCAAAAAGTCGCGTATGGATGACATCCTCATCACTTTTGTCACGTCCATTGTTAAAGCGCTGTTAATGCTGTTTGTCACTATTGCAGCCCTGAATCAACTGGGGGTCGATACCACTTCGTTAATTGCACTGTTAGGCGCGGCGGGCCTCGCCGTGGGCTTGGCGTTACAAAACTCTCTGCAAAACTTTGCCGCAGGGGTCATGTTGATTGTCTTTAGGCCTTTTAAAGCGGGTGATTTTGTAGAGTTAGCGGGAGTTGCAGGCGTTGTCGAAAACATCGGTATTTTTAGTTCGGTATTGCGAACCGGAGACAATCGGGAACTGATTGTGCCTAATGGCGTTATTTACGGCGGCATCATTACCAACTATTCGAAGCGCAGCACGCGTCGCGTCGACATGGTTTTTGGGATTGATTACGACGATGACTTAGAACAGGCGAAGGAACTGCTGCGCACTATTATTTTGGCTGACGAGCGCGTCCTGTCTGAGCCCGAGCCGGTGGTAGCTGTGTCTGAACTGGCTGATTTTTCGGTCAATTTTATCGTGAGGCCTTGGGTAAAAAATGCCGACTACTGGCCTGTGCTTTGGGATACCACTGAAAAGGTTAAGCTTGAATTCGACGCGCAGGGCCTATCGATCCCTTACCCGCAAATGGACATCCATATTCCCAAAAATGCGGCGGGCGCTGGCGACGCTTAACGTGCGCAAGGCCCAAAGGATTTTGCTTAATGCGAGGCCCTCAATAAGGCGATTGTGTTTGCTTAACCGAACTCCATGAGCGGGGAGTTCTGGCCTCAACGGGAGCCTCAGACACGGTCGGTGTGTGTGTCGCTGTGCTCAGGCCTTGCGTAAAATTTCTTAACAGCCAGCCAAACAAGAATGCCCGCAATGATGAGCGGTAGTCCATAACTGAGGGCCAGAAGGGTTTCGCCACTGGCGAGGGTGACCTGCTCTCCCGAGTACGTCTGCTGTGCTTGCGAATAAGGCTTGGCATAGAAGAAGTAGAGCATGCCCATGGTGGCGACACCTACCAGCGTCATGATGGCTGGCCAGATTAAGGTTTGGCGCACTTTACCGGCGTCATACTCATCATTAGGCACCTCATGGAGGGCCTTTCGGTAATTGGCCTCTTTGGCAGTAACCTGGCCAAATCTTGAGACCGTGACCACGGCCAGAAAACTGGCGCAGGCACCCACTAAAATGGGGTCAAAAATAACGGGCCAGTCGACCAGGTCGTTCAACGATAAAAGGTTCATCACCACGTTGACGATAAAGCCCGTTGCCATACCCCAAAATGCGCCAGCTTCAGTGATCTTTGAGCTCCAGATACTCATGAAGGCAACGGCGCCCCAAGACGAGGCAAATAAAGGCCCGGCGAAGTAGGTTATCCAGAAAATATTACTGGGCAGAGCCAAAGCTAGGGTTATCACGATCAGGCCAATCGCCAGCATGGTTAAACGGGTGACCCGTAACTGTATTTTATCGTTCTTTGGCAGCTTGAGTATGTCATTGCTTACGCTAAAGCCGACCAGAGACAAGAAGGTTGAGGCCGAAGAGAGCCCCGCCGCCAAGATGCCGCACACCAGCAGCGCCCCGACCATGGTGGGGATTTGATTCATAGCGGCCCAAATAATGACGCTTTCCGCGGGGTCTATGTCGGGATTACTGAGATTGACGATGGCGGCACAGAAAGTGGTGACCAGATACAACAGCAACATGGTGATGGCTGCGCCACAGGCCGACCGAATAACGACATGTTCGTTTCGAGCCATCAGATAGCGGCTGGACTGCCAGGGGCTTACTGCCACCACCACGCCCCATGCAACGCCCAAAATCAATGCCCAAAGCAGTGCCTGCCCCGGAGTCTCCCAACTGGTTTCAGGCCCCACGACACCGTGCCAGGCAATAATATCGGGCTTGGCTTCAAAGACGGCTAGAGCTTCAATGCTGGCAAACCAGCCGCCGTTGGCACTGACCATAAAGGCAAGCGCCACAACCGCGACTGACGTGAACAAGATGAACATGAGGGTATCTGTCAAAATGACACCCTTGGATCCGGAGTAGAGGGTGAACAGTGTGTAGCTGCTCCAAACCAGAATAATAGCGATGGGCTCAGAGAGCTCAGTCATTTGCATAACGACCAAGGCAACGCCCCAGGTGACGGCCAGCAGGTAGCCACTGAGCCCCACCACAATAGAAAGCCCTGCCAGAGACTGGATTCGCTGACTTTGAAAGCGCGCGCCAAAAAAGGCGGGCACGGTCAGCGATTGGCTGCGGCGTAGGTAGCGACCAAAAAATAGAGCGCCTAGGACATAGCCCATACAGTTTACAGCGGTCATGATAATAATGAGGGGCCCGTGTCCCTGATAGGACATACCGGCTTCGCCGATAAAGCCATTGGTGCTCATGAAGCTGGCAATCAAGGTGCCCAGTATTAATAACGTGGGTGCGTTGCGCCCAGCAACAAAGTAGTCGTCGAGATGCCGCACTTTACGGCCTGCGTACCAGCCGGTGCCGAGATAAACCATGACACTCACTACCATCGTTAGGCTAAAGCTATCCATTAGGCATATACCGCCATTAACAATTTGTTGAGGCAGCCACTCTGGCCAGTGGCAGCGACATAAAAGCGCCCCTTTTTCTCTGGTTCGGGGGTGCCAGATCGTGCAGCACCAAGGTCCACGGGAAAATGCGGACTGTCCAGCTCATTGAGCCGAGCAAAAAACGCGGGGTAAAAGCTTTCCAATCGATGGCCTTTCCATGGGAGAGTACGCGTCCAAGTAGACGCTTTTTGTCTAAATATGGAAGCAATGCCGCGTATAACGGCGGGTAAAGCAACGATATTCGTCGATCCTTGATGGGCTGGTGCTGACCCGAATGTCGTGGGTACTGGATAACTCCAGTCATCGGGTGACAGCAAGTGACTCATGGCTACAGCTACCTTGTTTTTATGGGGGGCTTTGTAGGTCGCAGCGCTATTTCTGAAGCGTCTGTCGACTTTTACATTATGCAGCAAAATTACCAAATCTAAAGGGTGTTGAGCCTATTGCATGGAGGCCTCCAAGGGGCGCATTATTCGCCAAATCGGGAGTGCCACTATTTCGGTAGTGCGTCGATAAAAACACCTATTGATTTATCTACAATAAAAAAGAGTACGGCCATGAATGCACCCGTTATTTCCTTCTCTAGGCGCCTACGTGTATCCCCCTTTGAATTACGCTCTCTGGAGGGTTCAAAGTCGGCATCGGTTTATAATCATCTAGTCTTGCCCACCTGTTATGAATCCCTCGAAGCCGACTATTGGCATTTGCGTGAGCACGTACAGCTATGGGATGTCGCCTGCCAGGTGCAAGTGGAGGTGCAGGGCCCAGATGCAGCCAATTTTGTCGAGTACCTAACGCCTCGTGATGTGTCTCGCTGCCAGGTTGGGCAGTGTATTTATACGCCGCTTATTGACGAGGCGGGAGGCATCATCAACGATCCACTGATCTTGCGTTTGGCCGATGACCGCTTCTGGATTTCACTGTCAGATTCCGATGTCTTGCTCTGGGCCAAGGGGCTGGCACTGGGTAAAGGTTTTGATGTTCGTGTTTTTGATCCCAATGTTTTTCCAATGTCGATTCAGGGGCCAAAATCTGCCGACCTTTTGAGTCGGGTTCTTGGCGATTCGATTCGCGAGCTCAAGTTTTTTCGCTTTGTGGAAACTGAAATTGCCGGTACCCCGGTGGTGGTGGCGCGCACGGGCTGGAGTGGTCAGGGCGGCTATGAAATTTATCTTCAGGAGCCAGATTCGGGCGTGACACTGTGGGACACCTTGGCAGCCGCTGGGGAAGATCTTCAGGTGCGAGCGGGTTGCCCCAACCTTATTGAGCGTATTGAAAGTGGGTTATTGTCCTACGGCAACGATATGACTTTAGATAACAATCCCCTAGAAGCCGGGCTCGATCGCTTTTTTAAATTGGGTAAATCGGCTGACTACTTGGGTCGTGCTGCTTTAGAGGCCATTGCTGAAGAGGGGGTGACCCATCGATTGGTTAAGCTGGTCATCGCAGGTGAGCCTGTCGCGAATCCGCGGACGGTTTACACCATCCAGGGGGCCGCGGGTGAAAATATTGGAACGGTCACCAGCGCTGTTTACTCACCTAGGCTTAATCAAAACATCGGTTTTGGCTATTTACCCGTGGACAGCTGTGAAAAAGGTGCCAGGGCCGTAGTTCTCACTCCTGAAGGCGCTAGAGACCTTTGGGTAGCCGACAACGATTGGTCTAGCTAGCCAGAATCTGTCTAGAGACTCTTTAAAATTTGCATGGCCGCTTATAGGCCATGCAGAATTTTGGTTTCAAGGTAGTCCTCAAGCCCCATCGACCCGCCTTCGCGGCCATTCCCCGATTGCTTGTAGCCACCAAAGGGCGAGCCATACTCGTAGGCACCGCCGTTAATATGCACGGCACCGGCGCGTAACTGCCTAGCCACTCTGCGGGCTCGGCTGGGGTCACCAGTTTGTAAATAGGCGGCTAGGCCATAGGGTGAATCATTGGCGATTGCGATAGCGTCTTCTTCGGTGTCGAAGGGAATAATCACCAGCACAGGCCCAAAAACTTCCTCGCGGGCGATACGCATTTGGTTGTTTACGTCGGTAAATAACGTCGGTTTCACGTACCAACCACGTTCAAATCCTTCGGGTTTGCCCAATCCCCCCACGAGTAACTGAGCACCTTCATCAATACCCACACCAATTAAATTTTGGACTCGGTCGAACTGAATACGATCGAATAATGGCCCTATGTGGTCGCCTTCCTCTGTGGGATCACCCACTCGCGTGGCGATAGTCGCCTGACGGGCTATTTCGACCACTTGGTCATAGCAGCTTCGCTCTACCAGTAACCGTGTGGGTGCATCGCAAGACTGTCCTGTGTTGGCCATACATTCGGCGACTGCGTTTTGAACACGCTCTTCAAGGTCGCTATCGGCAAACACCAAATTGGGGGACTTACCTCCAAGTTCTAGAGTGACCCGCTTTACCCACTCGGCGGAGTCTTGTGTAACGGCGGTACCTGCTCGAGTCGACCCGGTAAAAGACATCATTTGAATGTCGGGATGCCGTGACATGGCGGTTCCCACTTCCGGACCTTCGCCATTAACAAGATTGAACACGCCGGGAGGGCAACCCGCCTCATGGAGGATTTCGGTGTAAATGATTGCGGAGAGGGGTGTGTGCTCACTGGGCTTAAGGATGCAGGTGCAGCCGGCAGCAAGTGCGGGGAGTACTTTCAGCGCTATTTGATTAATAGGCCAGTTCCAGGGCGTGATTAGGCCACAAACCCCAATGGGCTCACGTACCAAGATATCGCCATTACCGAGATCAACTTCTTCTTCAAGTTTTTCCAGGGCAGCGACAAAGCCCTGCAAGTGACCGATGGCTGCATCGGCCTGTGCTTCGCGGGCAAAAGTAATGGGTGCCCCCATTTCTTCGCGCATGGCTTGCGCCAAATCCTCAAACCGGGCCTCGGTGACCTGCTTGATCCGCTCTAGTAATGCGAGTCGCTCTTGCTTTGATGTCATTGAGAATGTTGCAAAAGCTTGACTGGCCGCGGCCACGGCCCGATCGACATCGACAGCATTGCCCAAGGCTACCGTTGCGATAATCTCTTCATTGGCAGGATTAATAACCGGCATCGTTGCAGTGGAGTCTGGAGAGACCCAGGCACCGTTGATATAAAATTTCTGCAGATTTTCCATGAAATACTCGCTTTATAGTCTATCGTTTACCCATGTCATGAAGCCGTTAACCTGGCTCAGAAAATGGCGGGCGTGGATTAATAACCGGTCTCGGAGGGTTTTTTACCGGCCCTCATTATCGAGGGCGGTCGCATTTTTTTAAACCCCTTCTTCGTGTTGCTGTTAGCCGCACGCTCCCGGGCTGTGCTGGTCATTCTCTGAGGTTTACTCGCCTAAGCCCATTCTTCTTGTGGCGGGTTTCCCTATGGCTGCGATGGTGGCCTTTTCCTCGGTAAAGAAGTCAGCCGCATGGCGCGGACCATCCCGACCTATCCCAGACTCTTTGAATCCGCCGAAGGGTGCGCGCAGATCCCTAGCGATGGGGGTATTTAGCCAGAGAGTGCCGGCATTGACCCTCTGCTGGAAGGTTTGGGCGCGGTGCAGGCTTTCCGTCCAGCAATAGGCAATTAAACCGAAGCGGCTATCGTTGGCAATCGTCCAAGCTTCTTCGTCGTCGTCAAATATTTGAATCGTTACAACCGGTCCAAAAATTTCTTCCTGGCACAAAGGGGAGCTGTTATCGGAAACTTTAAAGACAGTTGGTGCCACAAAGTAGCCCTTGCCAAGTTCTGGCATGGCGCGTCCACCCGTGAGTAGCCTGGCGTCCGTATTTTCGGCGCGGGCAAAATATTGAAGAATTTGCTGTTGATGTTGAGCAAATGCCATAGGTCCAACTTCAGTTTTACTATCTAGCGGATCACCTATATGCAGGTTTTCGGTGCGCGCAACAAACGCTTCAATAAAGCGCTCTGCAATGCTTGCCTGTACTAGGATTCGTGATCCAGCAATGCAAATTTGTCCGCTATTGCCAAAGGCGCTAACGAGTGCTCCGTCTATTGCCCGGTCAAAGTCGGCGTCGTCGAAGATGATATTGGCTGACTTACCCTCCAACTCAAAATGTACCGGAGTCAGCCGCGCAGCGGCGGCACTCATGATCTCACGTGCGGTATTACCACGCCCGGTGAGCGATATACGATCGACTCCCTCTGCTGTTGCAAGTGCCGCACCGGTGACAGAACCTCGACCGTTAACAAGATTCACAACACCCGAAGGCAGTCCTGCTGATTCTAATAAGCGCACCAGCTGGAGCACGGCGAGGGGCGCGAATTCAGAAGGCTTGAGGACACAGCTGTTGCCAAAGGCTATGCACGAGGCTATCTGCATGCTGGACAAGGCCAGGCACGCATTCCAGGGTGTATAAATCGCAGCCACCCCTACAGGTTGACGGGTAACCACCGTGCGGTAGTGGTGCAATTGGTCAAAGGTTTCTCCTGCGATCTGACCAATGTAGTCGGCGAAGAAATCGAAGTTATCAGCGGCTCGAGGTATTTGACGCGCAGCCAAGTGGGCAAAAGGAAGCCCAGCACACAGTGATTCTTGCAGCGCCAGGTCGTG
>QXYP01000212.1:0-4516 GCA_009886815.1 Halieaceae bacterium | reverse complement strand
GCGTATCGCTTGAGCTGCCTCGCGTAAAACGCGTTGTTTTTCGTCGACCGCGCATTGAGACCACTCCCCCGATTGAAAACGGTCTCTAGCGGCAGCAACCGCTTTCTTGACCTGATCGGCATCGTCTTCTTGCAGGCTGGCAATGATCTCACCCGTGCCGGGAAAGTGAACGGGTAGCATCGTCGCTGAAATGTTGATGGGAACAGCGTGTCCTGCGGTATGCCCTGTTATAACCTCGGGTAGCGTGAGCTTAGCGGCTTCGATATGTGGCACTGGGGACGCCATGGTCACTCTCCTTGGCATGGATCAACCGAGTTGCTGTGGCTCTCATCATAGCTCTAAGCTGCGCCGTAGTCGCTCTATAGGCAGAAAAACAAAGGGTCAAAAAAACAGCGACAATGACTTAGCTAGAGCCTTCCGCTTGCCGTGTGAGTGGTGGTTTTGGTTAATCGCGGTAGCATTACGGTAACCGACGGTCACTCAGAGGGCTCAATGTTTATTTAACGAGGCATTATCTGAGAAAGGTATCGCCCGTGAAGTGCCCGTGGAAACCAAACGGTATGTGGTGCTCCAATAATACGGCGGCAACTTCCTCTTCAGGGTTTTGTGCATTGCGTATCTGAATTTCAGAGCGATGCGTGCTGGCGTCATAAACAACCGCCAGTAAATAACCATCATCCTGAGCCTTTGGACGTGCCTTCGCGGTAAACAGTGCTTCGGAAGTGTAGCGATTGTCACCGACATTGGTATGGGTGCAGGCTCCTGTACGGGTGTTGAGGGTAACGAGACTATTGAAGAAACCCTGCTCCCGCCCCGGGGCATGGCCCACATAGAAACAGTGCTCACTGTTTAAACCCGTATGGTTGGTATTCCAAGCAGGGAACTCACCGTCCGGCGCATGAGCAAAAGCTTCAAGGCGTGTCTGCGCTGTTTTTAAATTAATGCGCAGACGTTGCAGCTTAGCGCCTGCAACCGTTTGGACATCGAATACATCACCCAGCCAAGCAAAGCCTTCGGTGCTTTGCGTGTGGAAAAAATCTGTGATGAGTTCATTACCCGCTTCAAAGGAATTCGCAAAGTGCACAACAATGCCGGGGGGTAATTCAAATTCCTGAGCCACAGTCATGGTGCGCAAATCCACCACAATTCCGCGCATGGCTTGCTGGTCGTTGTAGCTTAAATTGCCACTCAGAGTGGCGGTGCCCAGCAGAGGTCCGCCGAGTTTAAAGTTAATCGAACTCACGACAAAAATGGCGTAGTTTTCGGTAAGCCCAAAGTCATGCAGGAAGGGAAAACGGTCAAGGGGAATACGACAGCTTCGTACGCGATTGCCGTTGGCTGAAATATCATGAACGTCTAGTGCGCATTTGATACCGCGCCAGCCTAGGCCAACCAGATTGACGCCAAAATTAACCTGGTTGCCCGTATGGGGGTGAATTTTCCCATGAGCGCTAATGGTGCTACGTGAATTCAGCGTGTTGCCATAATACTCTGGCCCAAGGGTCTCAAGGGTTTCTGGATTGAGTTGGTAGGGCTGTCCACCCTCATAAAACGCGCAGAGTTTATCGCCATGCCAGGAGACTCCCGTGTTGGCAGGGTTAGATAGGGGTTTGAGAATATTTTTACGCCAACCGCCTTTTATCTGCGTGCCGAATCCGCGGCTAGACACACACCCTTGCTCCAGGTCATTTAAATACTTTGGAGTACGCACGTAGCGATTTTTAAAATGGGCCTTGCCCTCGATAAAAGTCACGGCACTGATCATGCCCGGGCCGTCGAACCAGTGGCCGTAAGCCTCACTTCCTACATTCATAGCGCCGGGTCCGTTGCGGAACAAGGTGCCGGTCAAATCTTTGGGTAGGGTGCCACGAATATTGCTCACCCAGCCATCGTGCTCTTCTTGTAGGGCGAGAAAACCTCGATGAAAATCGCAGTTGCGCTGTGCCACGTTGATCAGCTTTGCTTCAGCGTTCATTGACTCGCCTCTGGTGAAGATGCATTCAAGGCGGGCAACAGAATGTCGATACTGCTGTCAATGAGTGCGTCGATTAGCGGGGGAACATCGACATCGAAGCCGTCCAGCATTTTATGGTTATAGAGATCAATCAACCCATGGGTATTCGTCAGCAGGGTGATCACTCGAACCCAAATGGTATCGGGGCCAAACCCCTGTTCTGCAATGCCATCAATACCAGGCATGGAAGAGTGGGATGATGGCGGGGTTAGTGAAACCCCTGATCGGCTGAGCAAAGTCGCAAATAAATTGATCATACGGTCGGATGTGCGTTGGCGTAAGTCGCTTGTGAGGTCACCCTCGTCACTAGCAAGATCTTCCCGCAATTGCAGCGGTGGGTGCACCATAAGCTCCCAGTAACCGGTCCAATCATGCGCAAAACGAACCGCTGACTTCAAAAAACCGGCCAGTTTTTCCCGGGGCTCCTCGGCGTGGGTAACACCCTCTTTGGTGTAGTTATCAATCAGTTCATAACCTCTTTGCGTTGTTTCTATAAACAGCTGCCGTTTGCTGGGGAAGTAGTTGTAGAGATTGGCTGCCGTCATATTTAGGCTCGCCGCGAGTGCCCGCATTGATAGTTGGCTAATGCCTTCTGAGGCCATGACTTGGGCAGCCTCATCCATAATGCGCTGCTTTTGAACAATGATTTCTTCAGCAGAAAAGGCTTGCCTAGGCATGGCTTTTTAAACCTTTAAACGATGGGAAATTATGGAAAGGGTGCACACGCTACACTCACGTAAAATTAATTTATGAACATATGTTAACTTAACGAGTGTTAATATATCAATAGGCCGTTGATCGGTTGCGCAAATTGCGATGATGGTGAATAGCCGTAGTGGCTGGTAAAGGCCTCGGGGTAAACTTTGACGAACCTGATCAGCAGCGAGAGATGTAATGTTTACGGGCAATGGAGAAGCTTTAATGTCAGTGGTTCTGGTCCTTGGCTACACAACCCTTGGGATCCTAGCGTTGTGCGCGGTAAATCTAGTCTATAAAACGCTTCAAAGTAGATCGCGACACGATATTTCTGGTCAGTGGGTTGTTGTTACTGGCTGTGATTCAGGTATCGGTCAGGGCGTTGTGACGGCCCTGTCAAAGCGTGGCGCAAAGGTTGTCGCCTGCTGCTATACGGAAAATGGCGCGAGCGCCGCCCGAGCTGCGGGAGCGAGTTGGGCACCGCACTTCGATTTAAGTGACGACGCTGCTGTTCGTGATGTGGCCGAGAAAATTCAAACCCAAAGTCACGGTGCTCTTTGGTGTGTCGTGCATGGGGCAGGTACTGTTTTACCGGGCTTTGTAGATTACCAGCCGATTAACTTTTATCGCGAAGTCATGGCAGTCAATTTCTTTGCGCCGGTATTGTTGACGCAAAAGTTACTGAGCGCACTGCGACGTGCGAAAGGTCGTGTGGTGTTGGTCAGCAGTGTCGATGGCATTGTTAGCCTTCCGGGTAATGCGCCCTATGACGCTTCGAAATTTGCTATTGAAGCCTATGCCGATGCTCTTCGCGTTGAGCTGTCGTTTTGTGGCGTAGGGGTGAGCGTGATTAATCCGGCAACAATGCGCACCCCCATGGCAGATTCATTTTTTCCAGCACACCGAAAAACTTGGGACGCTATGGCTGCTGCTGAGCCAGAGGGTGATTGGCAGACACTGTGGCCTGAGTCTTGGCTCAACCAATACGTGGAAAAGAACGCACAGCAATTGCGCAGCATTGCCGAAGATCCTGCGGCAGCAGTGAATGATATTGTTCACGCAGTTACGGCGGTACACCCGAAGCTTCGATACCTTAGTGGTCGGCTGGCTAAAACACTTTTTTATGCGCTGTGGCTAATGCCTGAATCTTGGTCGCTGCGTTTTAAGCGTTTAACCGTACAACCCCGGCCACCTAGGAGCCGCACATGAATATTTCGGGCCTACTTCACATCAACATTAATTGTCGCAATTTCGAGCGCTCTCAACAGTTCTACGAAATGTTGGGCTTTAAAGTCATTATGCCGGTACCCGCAGAGGGAAGCGGTGATGCCGCTGCTGCCGTGGGTATGCAGCACTATCGACTGAAAGGTGCGCTAATGAAGCACCCCAGCCGCATCGTGATCGATTTATTAGAGTGGGAGGAGCCCTACGCAGCGGGTTTGCCTTATGAAAGCATGGCGCATCCGGGCATTGCTCGAGTCGCTTTTACGACAGACGCCCTCGATGACGATATTGCCATTCTTGCACAGGCAGATGTCGAATTTTTATCAGATGGCCCGGCTCAGGTGGCAGGACCAAGAGACTCAAAGGTTCGGTTTATTTGCTTTAAAGACCCCGACGGTACGGTGCTTGAATTGGTTGAGATGGGATGACCGTCTGGGGTGAGAGAAGCCTTAGAAACCTTCGTTGTTTGTTGGATTTTGTTAGTTAGCTTTATTAGCGAGCTTCATGAGTTGGGTTCTGAGGCTGGGTTCATGTGTCATCGCGTCCCGCCAATCACTCTGTATCTCGCGAATATTAGCGCTA
>QXYP01000211.1 GCA_009886815.1 Halieaceae bacterium | reverse complement strand
GGGTGAGGCTGCCGTGCCTTAAGCGTTGCTCAAAGATGGTTGCTAGCAGCTTAGGTCATTAATCGCTCTGTCATAGACCTCTGCTCGATCGCGTTCTCAGGCCATGCTTGCGCATTAGGCTGCGCATTTGGTCGTAACTTAAACCCAGTAATTGGGCCGCGATTTTTTGGCTTTGGTTGGCTTCTTCCAAAGCACTTGTCAGCCAATCATGTTCGACACGGTGTAGCGCTTGGCGCAGGTCCATGGGCCAAACGCCGTCACTGGTTTGGGCCTTTGTGTCTAACGGGTTGGTCTTGGGCTCTTCCGGGGGTTCCTGTTTGCCTTGAGAATCTCGCGTGTCCTGGTCGAAGCTATGGAACGGGTTGATAACCACGGCATCGATGGGGTTTTCTTGATCTCCCCAGCGATACACAGAGCGTTCCACGACGTTTTTTAGTTCTCGAATATTCCCCGGCCACCCGTGGGTCATTAGTGCCTCTAAAGCCACTTCGCTGAAGCCGCGAAACAGTGGCCACCCCAGCTCAGCAACCATTTTGACGGCGAAATGATGCGCAAGCTCGGCGATATCACCCTGTCGCTCGCGAAGGGGGGGTAAGCGAACGACATCGAAGGTCATTCGATCTAATAAATCCCATCGAAATTTGCCAGCATCTGCCAGCTTGGGTAGATCGGCATTGGTCGCGGCAATAATCCGAACATCGACCTGAAGCGTTTTACTGCCACCCACCCGTTCAAATTCACCATATTCAATGAGTCGCAATAACTTTTCTTGCAGGCGTAGGGACATGGTTCCGAGTTCGTCGAGAAATAGGGTGCCGTTGTCTGCGCGTTCAAAGCGCCCGATATGCTGTTTGGTGGCGCCGGTGAAGGCGCCTGCTTCATGACCAAATAGCTCACTTTCCAGCAGTGTCTCGGTAATGGCGCCGCAATTAATTTTCACGAACACACCCGACCAACGCGGCGATAAAAAGTGTAGGCGCTCGGCGGCAAGCTCCTTACCGGTTCCCCGTTCCCCCAAAATTAATACGGGGCGATCAATGCTCGCTAAAGAGGATAGGTGATCTAAAGCCGCCATGAGCGCGGGCGACTCCCCGATCATGTTTTGCTGTATTTTTTCCATGGGTTAAATATACCTTAAAAGGTCTTTAAAGCCCAAATAAAAGGTTTATTAGGCCTTAATGGCAATTAAAATCTAGGGAGGCAACACCCCTAAAAATATAAGTCATTGTAATTGTTGATTAAATTATAAGTGGCACGCAGATCGCTATAAACCGGGTGTAGGCGCCGGAGTGGCCGGTTCCTCGAAGGGCAGGACGCCCAAACTTCCAATCAATACAGGATAGAAAAACATGGACGCTATCGACGAACGCTTCGCGGTATACACAGTAATCATTCTTATCTGCAGTTCAGTGGGTGCTTTGGCCGGTGGTTTTGCTGCCGCCATGACCTTCACTTTTATTGCCTTTGGGGTGGAGTTGGCCTACTGGTTTGGGCGGGTCCTTGTTGACACCGACCGCTCCGGCGCCGAAAGCTAAAACGGGAGAATTATCATGGGTATCTTTTCACGTATGTCAGACATCGTTAACTCAAACATCAATGCACTGCTAGACAGTGCAGAAGATCCAGAGAAGATGATCCGGCTGATTATTCAGGAAATGGAAGACACTCTGGTTGAGGTACGGAGTTCCTCTGCACGGGTCTTGGCCGATCGTAAAACTGCGGAGCGCAAGCGTTTACGTATTGCGCAAGAAGTGAACGATTGGGAAGAGAAAGCCAAGCTTGCCATTACTAAGGGACGAGAAGACCTTGCCAGGGCGGCGCTTCAGGAAAAACGAGCGATTGAAGAAGAGCTGGAGACGATCAGTGCTGAGTTGAACTCTACAGATGAGCATATCGAACAGCTCAACGATGAGGTTACTCAGCTGCAGCAAAAACTCTCAGATGCTAAAGCGAAACAGAAGGCGTTGCTGATGCGCTCGCAAACGGTGCATTCACGAATGGCGGTAAAGCGGCAAATGCATCGCAGCGAGCTCGATGAGGCGTTCAGCAAGTTTGATAAGTTTGAGCGCAGAATGGACAACCTAGAAGGTGAACTCGATGCCATGGACCTGGGTCGTGAGGGTGGACTAGCCGCGGAAATTGATGCCTTGCAGGACGATGATGCCCTCAATGAGGAACTTGAAGCACTTAAGCAGTCCATGCAGCGCGGTGAGTCTAAAAAGGCTGATAATACCAAGAGCAGTGATATCTAAACCCTTGGGGGTGAAAGCCCCGGGTAGGGTGATTACACTAACCACTTAATGCAATGGGGCAGGGAGCCACCGCATGAATGTGTTTGAATTGATGTTTGTACCAATGGTGCTTTTTATGGTGGTCGTAGCGCCCATCTGGATAACCATGCACTACCGGAGTTTGAATAGGTCTAGTCGAAGTTTGAGTGAGGATGACCGGCAGTCACTCGATGAGATGCTGGCTACGGTCGATAAGCTGAGTCACCGAATTGTGTCACTGGAGTCGATCCTCGATGCGGATCACCCCAATTGGCGCGAAGCTGAAAAATCAAGGAGCAAATAATGCGCAAGGACAAGCGTGACAGTTTTGGAAAGCGACGCAAGCGCGGCTGGGGTATGGATTTGTATCGCAACCCTTCTGAGAGCTTAATTGGTGGCGTCTGCGCCGGTCTTGCAGACCATTGGGGGGTGGCGACTTGGATGGTACGCCTAGCCGCGGTAGCGCTTTTATTATTCACGGGTTCTTTGGCTTTCTGGGGCTATATTATTGCCTGGATGGTTTTGTCACCACGACCGACGCGTTGGGAGCACGACTCAGAAGATACTGAAGTGACGATGGAGTACGACGAAGATCTTCATACCTATCGTAAACGCACGGTCTTCCGTTATCCCGATTCGCCCACAGATCGAGTTCGTAAAGCCCAACAGCGGCTTGATGAAGCCTTGGGCCGTGTTGAATCCGTGGAGCGCTACGTAACGTCTAGGCGCTATGACTTAAATCGCGAGTTTTCGAAGCTTTAAAGTTTTGGCAGGGTCTGCCCGAGCATTGTTCGGGCTTGCTCCTTTCTTACATCCATGGATTATTCAGGCGTTATAAACCAACTCGTGCTCTGAATACGTATCTTTCGCGTTATTTAAGAGATCTCGCCCCAGCTGTATGCAAACTCTGACTGATTTAACCTCTCTAGATGCCGGTGCATCTCGCCCGCTGATTGTATTTGCCCATGCCAATGGGTATCCCCCAGAGAGTTATAGAATGCTCCTCGCGCCTCTGGCAAAAAAATTCAGGGTTTTGACGGTGGAGCATCGCCCGTTTTGGTCT
The DNA here is from genome assembly GCA_009886815.1 of Halieaceae bacterium. Lineage (GTDB taxonomy): Bacteria > Pseudomonadota > Gammaproteobacteria > Pseudomonadales > Halieaceae > Luminiphilus. Next base: position 7,894 of record QXYP01000211.1, on the reverse strand, counting down.
GAGGGGCGCGCGCCGCGCACACTCGATTGGCAGGTATACGCCGACGATTTACTCGCAACATTAAAGCGTGAGGTTGATGAGCCGGTGTTTCTAGTGGGCCATTCAATGGGGGCAACCATAGGGATGTTGGCGGCACTGCGAGCGCCCAGTGTGTTCCGGGGCCTTGTGGCTTTGGACCCGGTATTGTTGCCCTTGAAATATTGGATGGTCGGTCAGGTTATGCGGGTCTTTGGCAAAGATTTGCCCATGATTCGAAGCGCACTTCGGCGTCCTCATAGTTTCAAGAGTTATCAGGCGGCCCATGACTTCTACCGCAGCAAACGGCCTTTCCGAAAAATTTCTGATGAAGTACTTGCGGACTATGTTCGGGCTGGTCACGCCGAGATGGAGGATGGTAGCGTCGACCTGCGATGGTCGGGTGCCTGGGAGGCTTGCGTCTATCGCTCGGCTCCTATGATGTATCGCCGGTTGCGCCGATTGAAGCTGCCGGCACTGGCTGTCGTGGGCCGTGACAGTGCGGTTTTTGGGGCGGAGAGCCTGAATATTTGGCATCAAATGGGAGGCAGCAAAGGTGTGCATGAGGTTGATGGAGGACATTTGATTCCCCTTGAGAATCCGGAGATTTGTGCTGACTACGTGACAGATTTCATTCAACAAGCGTGCAAATAACACTTGAGCCACGCGTTCGACGGCCTATTGATGAAATTTTTGTGTGTGGTCAATAGACACGCCTATACTGGACGCGCTCCAGAGTGGATACGCTTTATACTGACGGCGTCGCGTGATGAGGAATACCCATGAGTAAGTTACTTATTGTTGCAGGTCTCGAAGACAAGTGCGCTGCTACTTCGAGAGGTTTACAGCTCGCTGAGCTTATGGACCTGAAAGTTGAAGTGGTGGCTTTTGCCTATGCCAATCTCAAGCGCCTAAAGCTTGATCAAAAAGGCATGTCTGCGGTTAAGCAGCGGCTACTCGATCAGCGTCGTAATGCCGTTGCTGCGCAGCTCGATCGGGTTGCCGGTCCCGGGCATCGAGTGAAGGTTAGCGTGGTTTGGTCGGAGAATATTCACCCATGGATTATCAAGCGCGCAACATCGGGCTACGCGGCGGTTGTAAAAGCGCGTCATCAGTCTGAGTCTCTGGGTTATACCTCTACCGACTGGCATTTACTGCGTGAGTGTGCGGCACCCGTTTTGCTGGTCAATCGGCAGAAGTGGAAAAAAGGCAGCGCGATCATGGCTACAGTGGATCTTGAAGCCACGGCTAAAGCGAAGCAGGCCTTGAATGTGGAGGTTATTACGGCGGCTCGTCATTATGCCGAGATGCTGGAAGTCGATTTGTCCGTGCTGTGTGTCATTGATGTCCCAACACTTTTGGTGGATCTCGACCTGATCGATGCAACATCCTATGCAAAAGAGCGGATAAAGGAACTCCAGCCTGCTTTAGCGGCGCTGGCCAAAAAGACGGGTTTACCCGTAACACAGTTTCAACTCAAGCGCGGCCCTGTGGCCAAGACGATTGTATCGGAAGCGGCGGAGCAGAAGGCGCAACTTGTGGTTATGGGCACTGTGGGACGTCGTGGTGTACGTGCCCAGTTGCTAGGCAATACCGCTGAAGAAGCGCTGCAACTTTTGAAAACCGATACATTAACACTGAAGCCTTGAGGTGGTGCTCCCTGCAACCTTGGCAGCAGGTCAAGTGATTCGAGTTCACGAAGCCGTCATTGGATAGACCAGATTCATTATGAGCCTAACGCCGATTGAAGAACTCTTAGCCGATCTTGATGAGCCAAACTCCTATCCTAGAGAGTTAAGCTGGCTCAGCTTCAATGCGCGTGTTTTACAAGAGGCTCAAGACAAAGAGGTGCCTTTAATTCAGCGAGTACGGTACCTCGGCATATTTTCCAACAATTTGGATGAGTTTTTTAGAGTCAGAGTGGCGGAAGTTCGCCGTCTGATCTCGCTTTCTAGTGGTAAACGTCACCAGCGCGCGGAAAAGTTGCTCGCGGCAATCCAATACCGTGTGCTTTTGTTGCAGCAGGATTTTGAAGTTATTTACGCTAAGTTGCTGCGAGAGCTTGCCCGAAAGGGTGTCTATCTCATTAATGAAACCCAACTGCAGGACGATCAGCTGGCATTTGTGGAAGCTTTCTTTCACAGCAAAGTACTGCCAGAGCTGGAACCTATTTTATTAAGGGATGATCAGCCTATCCCTAATTTGGCGGACGAGTCCCTCTACTTGGCCGTCGATATCGACACAAATTCAGGGCCTCAATATGCATTGCTTGAGGTACCCACCAACAGATTGGGTCGTTTTATCGAGATTCCTGGGCGCAAAGGGGGCAAGGGCAGAGTATTCATTGTTCTCGATAATATTATTCGAGCCTGTCTACCGCAGGTTTTTCGCGGTGTCTTTGAGATCGATGCTGTTTCGGCCTACTGTTTTAAGTTTTCTCGAGACGCCGAACTTGAAATTGATGCGAGCATTAACGAGAGTCTGATTACCAAAATGGCCTCGGGCTTGAAGCAGCGTCGAAGAGCCGACGCAGTGCGTTTTGTTTTCGATGAGCAAATACCCAAGCGCATGCTCGACTATCTGCGCAAGCGCTTTGGTTTTGGCCGATATGACAGCATGATTCCGGGGGCGCGGTACCACAACTCAAAAGATTTTATGAGCTTCCCCAATGCGGGCTCTAAAACTCTCGAATTCAAGCCTCTGCCAACCATACCGGTTGACCGGTTAGACACTGAAGGCAGTATTTTTACTGCCATTCGAGAACAAGACGTGTTTCTTTATTATCCCTATCACCCTTTCGACTACCTTCTTGACGTGCTTAAAACCGCCGCATTGGACCCCAACGTCGTGACGATTCGAATCTGTTTGTATCGCGTTGCCAAAAACTCACGGGTTGTAGACGCACTGGTAAACGCCAAGGATAACGGTAAGGCTGTGCAGGTTGTGGTGGAACTGGCGGCACGCTTCGATGAACAGGCCAATATTGCATGGGCACAGCGGCTGACAGATGCGGGTATTGAGGTCATTTTTGGAATTCCCGGGTTGAAGGTTCATAGCAAGCTTTTTTTAATCGAACGCCGTGAGTCCCAAAAACTTTGCTACTACAGCCATATTGGCACCGGGAATTTCAATGAAAATACGGCGCGTTTGTACACCGATTTTTCACTGTTAACCTTTGATCAAAGCATTGGACGTGATGTGGCGAAGGTTTTTGACTTCCTAAAATACAATTATCGGCGACCTGAGTACGAACAGCTCTTAGGGTCTCCTCATAGCTCGCGGCCTGGCCTCATGGCTATGATCGATAGGGAGATTAAGCATGCGAGGGACGGCTATCGCGCGGAGATAATTCTGAAGTGCAATAATATTGTCGACCCTCAGTTTTCCAGTAAGCTCTATGAGGCCAGTCAGGCCGGGGTTGAAATTAGGCTGATCGTTCGTGGCATGTGCTCGCTTACACCGGGAGTCCCGGGGTTATCGGAAAATATTCAAGCGATCAGTATCGTAGATCGCTACCTAGAGCACGCAAGGGTCTACGTGTTCCACAATCGCGGACGTCCTGACTATTATTTTGGTTCGGCCGATCTCATGATGCGAAATATAGATTTTCGAGTAGAGGTCTTGTGCCCACTTAGAGATCCAGAAGCGCAAAAAACAGTCCAAGATATTCTCGATCAGCAGTGGCATGACAATGTCAAAGCCCGGCGGATCAATATTGAGCAAGACAATGCGTCACTGTTACCCGCGAAGCACAGCGGCAAGCTTCACGCTCAGGAAACGATTTATCGATATCTGGCTACCGGTAAGCTCCCGCGCTACCCGAAGTCAACCATGACGCGATCATCAAAGCGGCGCAGTAAAGGATAGAACGATGGCATTTGGTAGTTTGTTAGCACTGGTCGACGATATCGCAGCGGTACTTGACGATGTGGCGCTAATGACGAAGATAGCTGCCAAAAAGACCGCTGGAGTGCTCGGGGATGATCTTGCGGTTAACGCTGAGCGCGTGCTGGGTGTCAGGCCCGATCGCGAGTTGCCCGTGGTTTGGGCGGTAGCCAAAGGCTCTTTTGTTAACAAACTTATCTTGGTGCCTGCGGCACTGCTGATTTCTGCATTTATTCCGGCACTCATTACACCGTTACTGGTTTGCGGCGGCTTGTATTTATGCTTTGAAGGCGCAGAAAAATTAGTACACGGTGTGGGTGCGCATTCCGAGGAGCAGGCGGCAGAGGTTATGCAGCAGCTTGCAAATCCAGACTGCGATTTGGCTCAGTTAGAACGCGATAAAATACGGGGTGCAGTGCGCACAGATTTTATTCTTTCTGCAGAGATCATCGTTCTCACCTTAGGCGTCGTTGAAGGACAGCAATACCTTACGCAACTGATTGTGCTGGCGGGTATATCAACTTTAATGACCGTAGGGGTGTATGGGTTGGTGGCCGGTATTGTCAAGATTGATGACCTAGGGCTTTTGTTGAGCCAGAAACCCGGCTCGGGGGTTTGGCACGGTGGCTTGCGCAGGATTGGTGCGGCATTACTTTGGTTTGCGCCAAGATTGATGAAAGGTTTATCGGTAGTGGGTACGGTCGCCATGTTCTTAGTGGGGGGCGGTATTCTTTTGCATGCTATGCCATCTGTTGCACAGGCTATCGCGCAGTTTTCCACCCAGTTGGGGCCATTAGAGGGCGCGGTTCCCACGCTTTGTGGTGGAGCTTTGGGGCTGTGTGCAGGCTTCCTACTGGTCAAGGTTTTTGATGGGATTACTGCGTTGCGAGGGTAAGGTTTTTTGGCTCTTCATCTGACCGCGACCAACAGCGCTAGGCTGGGCTTGTCGGCGTCCGCTGTTGAAAATTATGCAAAATAAGGTGGCGTTGGTGTACTTGTGAAGATCTGCGTTAAAGGCTCATGCCCCGTAAAAACAAATTTCCATTTTCAGCCCTTCATCATCTTTTTCTGGATTTTCAGGTAGCGTCTGAAATCGGCCGGCCAGGGGCATGATGGCCAGGCAGCAAGCATCCAGAATATCGTCTGCGGCGATGTTTCTACGCAAGGTAGCGGCTAATATATTTTCAGCTAATGCAGGCACTCGGTCATCAAGGTCACTCAGCAACTTCAATCGTTCCTGGAATCCTTCGGCAGTCTTTTTTTTGTGGCACAGGGACGCGCCGTTAATGGCATGGAACGCCACCTCAGGATGTGCCTCTCGGAGCAGCTCCGCCGGGTGTGATCGGTTGCGCAGCCAGCGGTCAACCTCATAAATTTTTGGCAAAAGATAATAAGATTGCTTGCTCAGTCCACTGCCGCTTTGTTGCCGATTCAGCGCATTAGCCTCTGGGTAATCTTTGCCGTCGAGTGCGAGTCTGGCCGGTGTAGGAAATACTGAGCTTGAAAATTTGCGCCCCAGCATTTGCCGTGCAGCACGATCACACTGTCTTGGACCTTGGCTAGAAAGCCCTATGGGCATATCGATGAAGGCCTGGGTAGGCATGGGCGAACTGAATAGATCCTCTAATACAGCGCTGAAGCTCCAATCTAGGGCTTCAAGGCTGTACCTGATTCCTATCCACCCGCCTCGGCACCCATCAATGCCCAGTATTTGCATTTAACACCCCTACAAAAACGGCCCACCGAGGTGGACCGCCAGCTATTCGTCGAGATGATGACGCAGTTTACCGGAAGTCGCCACCGCGCACGTTGTAGAAAGGCTTGGTAGAGCCATCTGCCTCGATCGACATAAATTCTGTGCGCTCGGGGTTCTGAATAACCACTTCTACATCTTGAAAGAGGGGTCGGCGAACAAAAGCCAGCGTCCAGCCAAACCGACTCTTGGCGGTTAGGGTTACGGATTGTTCAAAGCTCAATAATTTTTCAAGCTGTTCCGGAACGGCAGGCTGTCGCCCTCGTCGTTCTGAGGCGGCGGTCTGTGTTTTGAGCGCTGCAGGTGCGTTCATGGTTTTCTCTAAGTGCGGAACTGTGCCTTGGTTCACTAATCTAGCCAATCGCAGCCGCAGCACAAAGCTAAAGCATGCGTTAGTGTGAGGGCCGTCACAAAACTCAAGGGGTTGGGCTTTAAAAATTCGGGGCGGGGTTCAGCTACTTGCTAGAACAGCCAGTCTTCGACATCTGCCCGATTATCAATAATGACCTGTTGGGCTTTAGGGTCAGATAGGGGCTCACCCGTATGAATGTTGAGCAATTGCAGCAAATAACTCGCCAACCGTGCACGGACGTGCACCTGTAATTGTCCCTCATTCATCGCAAAATCTGTGGCGACAACATCTTGCTGTGTTTGAGATAGGCGGGGGTCAGGCTTCAGGGTTAGCTCAATACTCCGGTGCCAGTCTTGGTCATCGTCGCTGCACTGTGTTGCCGCCCCTAGCAGTTCCGGGATACCCCTGAACCGACTGAGCACAAAGTCTCGGAATGCTTGGTTTTTTTCACACCAGCCTCGTACGTGCCAGCGTAATCCCGTCCAAACTAGGGTATGCGGGGCAATGATTCGACCCTCCCGATTGGGGTTGTTGAGTGACACGTAGTCGACCTCCAACCGCTGCTGCTCACGGGCGGCTTGCAGTAAAGGGCGCAGTAACTCTGGAGCAACGGGGCGAATTGGAGGCTCTAAAACTTCCGTATTGCCCTGTGGTAGGGCTAAGGAAGAAAAGGTGCGATGCAGTTCACTGCGGTTGGCGAGTAACTGCAGGTACTCCTCCGCAAGCCCGCGGGTAACCGTGGGTTTAAAGTGTGCGTTGGGTTCATAACCTTTGAGAAACTTGTCGTAGCGTAGGTTGTCTGGCGCGACGCTACGGTTATAAGTGTTGATGTCTTTACTGGCTTGCTGGCGCCCAATGCCGAAGGTTTCTACCAGATGACGCGTTGTAAGCCGACCCTCCCACAGCGCAATGCACTCAATAAAGCGATAGCGCAGTAAAAGATCCCATCGGTAGGGTAGGGCCTGCTCCATGCTTACAAGGTATCTAAAATCATGCGGATATCATCGATGCCGGTACGCGGGTTGACGATGCAAAACCGCAGTACCGTCTCCCCTTCGTGTTTGGTTGGGGTGACAAACCCCAGTCCTTCCTGCAACAGCTTGTCACTCCAAGCGCTGTAGTCTTCGGGTGTCCAGCCTATACGCCTAAAAACACAGATTGAGAGCTGAGAGGGGACCACCATTTCCAAGTTGGGGTGTGCGTCAATGAGCACAACGGCCTCATGAGTAACTTCAAGGCTGCGCTCTACGGCGTCGGTATAGGCGCCCGTGCCGTGGGTCGCCAGACTAAACCAGAGAGGTAGCCCACGAGCACGCCGAGATAAATGGTGGGCATAGTCAGAAGGATTCCACTCACCATCGTAGAGCACCTCGAGATAGTCGCCTTTTTGCTGATGGGCACGGCGCGCGGTCGCGGGATCTCGGTAAATGAGTGCACAGCAATCAAATGGGGCAAACAGCCATTTGTGTGGGTCGACAATAAAGGTGTCGGCCCGTTCAATGCCGGCATACTGATCACGAATTGAGGGGGCCGCTAAGCCCGCACCGCCGTAGGCACCATCGACATGCATCCACAGTGATTCTTGCTCGCAGACATCGGCAATCGACGTCATGTCATCGATGATCCCCAGGTTAGTGGTTCCCGCAGTGCAGGCCACAGCAAAAAGACGCGACCGATCCTCTGCGCTCAATGTACTGATGGTGGCAGCGACATCTTCACCGGTCAGTCGATGACTGCCGGTTTCAACAAGATCAGCGTCCATGACATGGGCTGCCTGGGCAATAGAAGCATGTGCGCCTTTAGAGGACACAATGAGCCCGCGCATCGCGCGTTTGCTGGCATCTTGGCGCCGCCACTCGTGGCGAGCAGCGGTCCGGGCTGAAAGGTCG
>QXYP01000210.1 GCA_009886815.1 Halieaceae bacterium | reverse complement strand
ATCCGAGGTTGCGTCTCTATTTACTGTGCTCCTTTGGTGGTTTCACCGGATTTGCCGGGCTGCAACAAACCTTGGGTTTCCGCCTTCAAGATATGTTGTCTCTGAGCGGAACCGAGACCGCTCAGTACACGGGTTTCGCCCTCATGATTGCCGCATTATTTTCCTTCGCCATGCAGTTGTTCGTCGCCTCACGTTTCCAAGGCAGGCCCATTACACTCATACGTGCGGGAGTCGCTCTGTTGATGACCGGGGCTTTGATCATTGCGATTCCCGCTTCTTTTGTTTTGGTTTTAGTGGGCATGGCCTGTTTGGGCGCAGGGCTTGGCCTCGCTGTTCCAGCTATTGCTGCCTCAGCTTCACTCGCTGTGACTCACGAAGAGCAAGGTGCCGCTGCCGGCCTTGTCACCGCATGCCCTGCAGCAGGGTTCGTCTCGGGGCCGCTGATCTGTGGTTTTCTGTACGAAATTGATCCCACGTTATCGGCCTTAGGCGCCGCCGCCATTTTGGTCGTGGTCGTGATCACTGCGTCGCGTATGCGCGGAAATAGCGGGGTTGATGCCGCCTAACTCAAGTATCCAGCCAGACCTAAGCGCTATAGCAATGCCTCAAGGGCTACACGAATACCCGAGGGAATGGCCGCCGACTGACCAGAGGCCTGATCAACAAAGGCGTGGGTAAAGCGTCCAATGGCTCGGGTCGTATTATCTGCGGCGGAAAACACGCCCAACTCCCAAGACACCGACTTCACGCCCAAACGCTCGATGCGCAGGCCTAGTTCAAGACTCTCTGGATAGCTCACTGGCGCAAAATAGTCACACGAAGAAGCTACGACGTAGCCTACAACGGGATCGTGGCCGGGGCGCATACCGCCGCGCTCGATCAAAAACTGATTAACCACGGTGTCGAACCACGCGTAGTAGACCACGTTGTTGGCATGACCATAGATATCGTTGTCAGCCCATCGCGTCGGCACATCATAAAAAAGAGCGTAACGGTCTTTCTGTGCGGGTTCGGGATGCGCCATATCAACCTGACCAGGCTTTTTCGTACAACGTGAGTGCGCTGGCCTCAGTGACTTCCACCGGGTTATTAACCAGCAGCCGCTGTTGCAACATGGCGTCGGCTGCGAGCATGGGCAGGTCATCTGCCGCAACTCCAGCCGCTTCTAGCGTTGCTGGTAAACCCGACCCGGCAATCAGCTGGTCGCACCAGCTCATTAACCCAAGCGCACTAGGGGCAACGTTTCCGGGCAACACCGTCGCTAACTCACCGTAATCTTTCTCCACCGCTGGTGCATTAAATGCCAACACAGCAGGCAACATGAGTGAATTACTCAAGCCATGGGGAATATGATAGTGCCCACCCAATGGGTAAGCGAGGGCATGTACTGCAGCAACCGGCGCGTTGGCAAAGGCCTGACCTGCAAACATGGACCCCAACAACATGGCCTCCCGGGCAGCAAGGTTTGTTGGCTGCGTTAGTACCGTGTTGATGTTGTGGGACAGTAAGCGCAAAGCCCTCAAAGACAGCATGTCAGATATGGGGTTCTTTCTGAGCTTTGAGGTGTAAGCTTCAATCGCATGCACCATCGCGTCGATACCCGTCATCGCTGTTGCGTTTGGCGGTAACCCCAGAGTCAGTTCGGCGTCTAAAATAGCAATGTCGGGTAGTAAGACCGACGAACTTATCCCCGCCTTCGTGGTCGCCCCCGTCGTAATGACGGCCACAGGCGTGACCTCAGATCCGGTCCCCGCTGTGGTCGGCACCAAAAATAAGGGCAGACGTCCTGGGGGCACTTGATCGACACCGTACATCTCGGCCAATGACCGGTCGCTGACCATCAAAACTGACACGACCTTGGCAACATCCATAGAGCTGCCACCGCCCACCGCAATTACACCGTCAACGTGGTTATCTCTGGCGACGGCATAAGCAGCTTCAACCACCGATTCGCTAGGGTCGGCAGACACCCCATCGAATAGAGTCACCGAATCACATTGATTGGCTATCGCTTGAGCGATCGGTGCGATAAGACCCAACGTCACCAGGCCATTATCGGTCACTATTAGAGGGTGACGCACCCCTAGCTTTTCACATTCATCCCCCAAGGACCGCGCCAGGCCTGGGCCGACACGGACATGGGGGACTGTGCTAAAGCTATAAGATGTCATGATCAAAAAGTGAAGATCACTTTACCTTTAGCTCTGCGCTCCATCATCGCCGCATAACCCGCCTCATATTCAGCGATTGGGAAGACATCGGTGACCACGGGTTTTATTTTTCCAGCCTCAAACCACTCCCAGAGAGTTTTCACATTGGACAAATGCGCCTCTGGCTCTTCAGACATAAATCGTCCCCAGAACACACCGACAATCTGGCAGCCTTTTAGCAAGGTAAGATTCAGGGGTACTTTAGGTATCGGACCGTTGGCAAAACCAATCACTAAGAACCGGCCTTGCCACGCCATAGAGCGCAGGGCGATCTCACTAAAATCTCCGCCCACGGGATCGTAAACTACATCGACGCCACGACCGTTGGTGATTTCTTTAACGCGAGCCTTGAGATCCTCTGTGCTGTAGTTAATGACCTCATCGGCACCCAAAGTCTTGCAGAGCTCTAACTTGTCGTCACTGCTCGCTGCGGCAATAACGTGTGCCCCTAAGGCTTTGCCCAATTCCACAGCCGTACTGCCTACGCCACCCGCTGCCCCCAGCACTAAAAGGGTTTCTCCGGGTTGGATGTTAGCGCGCTGAACCAGCGCGTAATAAGAGGTGAAATAGGTAATACCAATACCCGCCGCTTCGGTCATAGACAGCGCCGAAGGTTTAGGTAATAAGCTGTTTTCGTTGACCACTAGTGAGTCAGCAAAGCCCCCAGCCATACCCATCTGAACGACTTCATCACCGACCTTCCAGCGACTGACATCACTGCCGATCGCCTCAACTACGCCCGCACATTCACCACCGGGTACAAAGGGCAACTCAGGCTGAAACTGATACTTTCCCTGAATGATCAACACGTCAGGGAAGTTCAGTCCCGCTGCCTTGACCCGAAGCTGTACATCGTGTGGACCAAGTTCGGGAACTGGCCAATCGGTGCACAGGTCGAGCTTCTCCGGCAGACCATGCTCCCGACAAACTAAAGCGACAGCCATATCAGTAAACCTCGAACAGGCCAGCGGCACCCATACCACCGCCTACACACATGGTGACAACGACGTATTTGACGCCGCGCCGCTTGCCTTCCAGTAGGGCATGGCCAATCATGCGTGAGCCACTCATTCCGTAGGGGTGTCCCACGGCAATCGCCCCGCCATCAACGTTAAGTTTGTCGTTGTCGATACCCAGCTGATCTCGGCAGTAGAGAACCTGAACCGCGAAGGCTTCGTTGAGCTCCCAAAGACCAATATCATCAACGCTGAGACCATGCTGCTTCAATAATTTGGGCACAGCAAAGACCGGGCCGATGCCCATTTCATCGGGTTCGCAACCGGCAACCGCCATGCCACGATAGGCCCCCAAAGGTTGAAGACCAAGCTGCTCTGCCAGCTTGGCTTCCATCAGCACTTGTGCCGAGGCGCCATCTGAAAGCTGCGAGGCGTTACCCGCAGTGATAGTCCCGCCCTCAATAACCGTTCTAAGGCCCTGAACGCCTTCAAGGGTTGAGGGTCGAACGCCTTCATCGGCAGTGACCGTGACCTCTGCCTCGGATTGCTCTCCAGTTTCCTTGTTCCAGACAATGCGGGTGGCCGTAACGGGTACGATCTCGTTTTCGTACTTGCCCGCCTCGTAAGCAGCGGCAACACGCAGCTGTGATTGCAACCCGTACTCGTCCATTGCATCCCGGGTAATCCCATAACGATTGGCGACAACCTCGGCAGTCTGCAGCATGGGCATATAAATGTTTTTGTGCATACCCATGAGCTCTTCGTCTGCCAGACGATGGGTATTCATGTGCTCATTTTGTACCAGCGAGATAGAGTCCTGACCGCCACCAATGGTCACATCCATGCCATCAACAATGATCTGCTTTGCCGCCATCGACACCGCCATCAAACCGGAAGAACACTGACGGTCAATCGTTTGGCCACTCACGGTAACCGGCAAGCCTCCGCGCAGTGCTGCCAGGCGACCAATATTCATGCCCTGCGTACCCTGTGTCAGTGCAGAACCCATGGTGACGTCATCGACACGATCACCTTCAATGCCCGCACGCGCCACCGCGGCGCGGATAGCATTGCCGCCCAAGCTCGGGCCCGCTAGGTTGTTAAAACTCCCACGATAAGCCTTGCCAATAGGGGTTCTAGCGGTTGAAACAATTACGGCTTCTCTCATGATCTAATTCCTCAGTTTTCCAGTTTAATACCCAGACCTTCAGCGGCTTTACCTACCATCTTGAAGGTTTGCTCAAAGCCTGCCTTGAGCTGTGTCTCAGGTCCCTGGGAGATTTGCTCCCAATGCGCCGCCAAACCCTCGGGGGTCTGCTGATCTTCGGGCAACCAAACGCTGTCGGTTTCGACAATTTTTGCCACCGCATAAGCGCCAGCACCAGCCGCCACAATGGTTTGAGTAGGCGCGTCGTCACTCACCATAAACAACACCGCAGGGGTGACGGTCTCAGGTGTCAAAAGATTGAAAGCTTGCTCACCCATCAGACCCTCAGTCATACGGGTGCCCGCTGTGGGTGCCAAGGCATTGACACGAATATTGTATTTTGCGCCCTCCTGAGCAAGGGTATTCATTAACCCCACCACTCCGAGCTTGGCTGCTCCGTAGTTACTCTGGCCAAAGTTACCGTAGAGCCCGCTTGAAGATGAAGTCACCACAATGCGGCCATACTCCTGCCCCTTCATAATGTCCCAAACGGCCTTGGTGCAGTTAACCGTGCCCATCAAATGGACTTCAAGCACTGTCCGGAAGTCTGCCAAGTCCATTTTCGTGAAGCTTTTGTCACGAAGGATTCCGGCGTTGTTCACCAAGATATCGATGCGACCCCATTGCGCCATGACCTTCTCGACCATATCGGCCACGTCATCGGCATTCGCAACGTTGGCAGGGTGCGCCATTGCCTCGCCACCAAGGGCCTCGATCTCAGCGACGACTGCCATAGCGGCATCGCTATTTTGACCCTCACCGTTTACTGAGCCACCGAGGTCATTGACTACAACCTTAGCCCCGCGCTTTGCCATTTCAATGGCATGGCTTCTTCCAAGACCGCCACCGGCCCCCGTAATAATGGCAACTTTGCCGTCGTATCGAATCGTCATAATTTCTTCTCTTTTCTAAATGTGCGCCACGTTGTTTTAAGCAACTATCGTCATACCTAACCACTCAGCGTAAAGAGCAGGCGTATCCTCACCCTCAATCTCCACTGTGATGTTTTGCTGAGTCAAAAATCGATTGTCATCCTTCTGCTCAATACTCGCGAGTTCTATGTGCGCTCGCACACGCTTACCCGCACGGACCGGTGCCAGAAATCGCACTTTGTTCAAGCCGTAATTAACCCCCATGACCAGCCCTTCAGGGTGTACAGAAACGCTCTCGCAAAGCTTAACCAGCATAGACAAGGTTAAAAATCCGTGGGCTATCGTGCCTCCAAAAGGTGTTTTGGCTGCATTTTCTTGATCGATATGGATGAACTGATGGTCTTCAGTGCAATCGGCGAATTCATTAATACGCTCCTGCCCAAGTGTTACCCAGTCGCTGGTACCCAGCTTTTGACCAGCCATACCTAAAAATTCGTCGATAGACAGTGTCTTAATGCTCATACTCTTTTTCCTTAATCTCGTCTTTTGCTGTTGCTATTACTGACCGCAGGCCGTGAACCCACTCATCAACCGTCGCGGAAAGTGGCTTTAGGTTCTGAAGAGTTATCCGAATATTTTTTAAGCTCATGACGTCCAACCACCATGCGGTGCACTTCGTCAGGACCATCAGCAAGCCTTAAAGTCCGCTGCCCCGCCCACATAGCAGCAAGCGGGAAGTCCTGGGAAACGCCCAGGCCACCGTGCATCTGAATGGCATCGTCGACAACTTTCAGCGTCATGTTGGGAACCACGGTCTTGATCATTGAAATCCAGATTCGCGCTTCCTTGGCATCCACGTTATCCATCATCCAAGCCGTTTTCAGCGTGAGCAGACGGGCTTGTTCAATACCCATGCGAGCGTTAGCAATGACATCAACGTTGCCGCCCAGCTTAGCCAAGGGTCGGCCAAAGGCTTCCCGTGTAGTAGCGCGCTCACACAACATTTGCAGTGCGCGCTCAGCAGCACCGATCGAGCGCATACAGTGATGGATACGCCCGGGGCCCAAGCGTCCTTGAGAGATCTCAAACCCACGTCCTTCGCCTAAAATCATATTGTCTTTAGGTACGCGAACGTTGTTGAGCTTCACATGCATATGCCCGTGGGGCGCATCATCCATGTTAAAGACGGTTAGATGACGCAGAATTTCGACGCCGGGTGCATCCATAGGAATCAGAATCTGACTCTGCTGCTTATGCTTCGCGGCATCGGGACTGGTTTTTACCATGCAGATCATGATCTTGCAGCGCTCATCACCGGCGCCTGAGGTCCAGTGTTTTTCGCCGTTAATGACCCACTCATCACCTTCCAAAACGGCCGAGGTGCAAATATTGGTGGCATCCGAAGAAGCCACGCCCGGCTCGGTCATACCAAAACAAGAGCGAATTTCACCGCGCATCAGGGGCTCCAGCCACTGCGCCTTCTGGGCTTCACTGCCGTACTTATGGATGACTTCCATATTGCCCGTATCGGGAGCCGAACAGTTGAATACCTCGGCACCCAAATGAGATTTACCCATTTCCTCGGCCAGATAGGCGTACTCTACGGTATTCAAACCCGAGCCATGCTCACCCTGGCCTGTTAAAAAGAAGTTCCACAAGCCACGCTCCCGGGCACCCGCTTTCATCTGCTCCAAAATTTCATTTTGGCGAGGAGTCGCCTCCCACGGGCTACCCTTGCGCACTTCAGCAAAAAATTCGGGCTCCAGAGGCATAACGTGGTCTGTCAAATATTGGCCGACAGCCTCAAGGGTGGGGGCAATACGATCCGATATACCAAGATCCATGGTGATTTCCTTTTTGGGTAGTCTTGAAGACTTTAGGAGACTGAAAGACGATGCGAGTAGAATTTGAACATAGCGTATGTTTTCTTTACGTTCAAGTATGTTAGCGTTATTCCCTCTCCGCAGCAGGGTGCTCAGGCTTTGCCAATTGCCGCCAATATTCAAGCCCTTAGCCACAGTTTTGCAGACCGTCAGGTGCTTAGAAACGTCTCCTTTCGTGTTGATCAAGGCGCGTTTGTGGGCTTGCTGGGCGCAAATGGGGCCGGTAAAACAACGCTTTTCTCGATACTCACCAGACTCCTGAGAAGCTCGTCGGGTAATGTGTTTCTTTTCGGCCATGATTTGCAGCAATCACCCGCCGCTGCACTGGCGACACTGGGCATCGTGTTTCAACAACCCACCCTAGATCTCGACCTGTCGGTATTACAAAACCTGCAATACCATGGCGCCATTCAAGGAATGTCCCCGACCAACGTACAAAGCAGAGCACAGGACGAGCTAGAGCGCCTGCAACTTTGGGATCGAAGACATGAACATGTCCGCCGGCTCAACGGCGGTCACCGCCGGCGCGTAGAAATCGCCCGAGCACTGCTGCACGAGCCTCGACTTCTGTTACTGGACGAGGCGACAGCGGGGCTAGACCTCGAGAGTCGAATTCAGCTTCAGCGCCATGTCAGAACTCTAATAGAAACTCGAGGCTTAGCGGTATTGTGGTCAACCCATAGGGCAGAAGAGTTGGAGGCCAGCGATACCGTCATTTTACTCGACAAAGGCGCAGTTTGCGCTCAGGGCCAGCTGTCAACTTTGATCACCGCCGCTGGAGTGGAAGATACCAATCAGCTCTTGCTCAGCCTCTCGAAAACTAGGGCATGAATATTTCAGCGTATCTCTATTGTTTATGGGGTGTTCTCAAACGGGAGTTTCAACGCTCGGTGCAACAGCGCACGCGTTTTATCAGCGCGTTGGTCAGGCCGTTGCTCTGGCTAGCGGTATTTGCTGCCGGATTCAGAGGCTCCCTGGATAGCGTTGTTATCGCACTGTACGGGAGTCCTATCAACTACGAGGTCTATATCGCGCCAGGGCTCATTGGCATGATCATCCTTTTTAACAGCATGCAAAGCTCACTATCGATGGTTTATGACCGAGAAATGGGGAGCATGCGGGTACTACTCACCAGTCCTTTGCCACGCAGCTGGTTACTGTTTTGCAAACTACTCGCCATCGCCCTGACGTCCTTACTACAGGTCTATACCTTTTTAGCTGTAGCTTTCTTTTTCGAAGTGACCCCACCCGCACTCGGTTATTTGGCAGCACTGCCAGCTATTCTGATCGGGGCATTCATGCTGGGCGCCCTCGGGCTATTGCTAGCGTCACTCATAGAGCAGTTAGAAAACTTTGCTGGCGTCATGAACTTTGTCGTCTTCCCCTTATTCTTTCTTTCCTCTGCGCTTTATCCGCTGAGTTTTATGGCCAAAGCCAGTACAGGGGTTTACTGGGCCTGTGTCATCAATCCATTTACTTACGTGGTCGAGCTTATTCGACATGCGCTCTATCTCGACTTAAACACCCACGCATTGGTAGTGACCCTGGCTGCTGGCTCAGTGCTCACCGCTGGCGCAATTCTGGGTTTCGATCCGGCACGGCGAATGCTTTCAACCGGACGCTCAAGGGGCCACTGAGCGACGTAAATGTTGATTCACTCAACCCAATGGGTCAGCAAATGTTGGCGCCCATAGGTTGCAACTGAAGCTTTGGCCCTCGCCTCAAGGGCAATCGACCTGTCGTTGTTGCCCCGCGCCCCTTCACTATATTCACTCAAACCCCTGTAGAAACGAAGGCTTTAGGTGCTAGCACGCTCGCTGCAAATAGAGTGCTACTGGGTACTGGCTATGATGCTCTGGGACGCCGACCAAGTTCTGTATTGCATAGACGCACTTGTTGCGTTGTGACAATTTGCCGCTGTCAGTGCGGCATCAACCTGACTGCGCTGATCAGACTTGGTACAAACCGGATCAGGCTGGGATGCGTCCCCGGTCAGAGCAAACGCCTGACAGCGGCAGCCGCCAAAGTCCTGCTCTTTTTCAGGGCAACTGCGACAGGGCTCCTGCATCCAGTCAAAACCGCGATACGCATTAAAAGCTGGGGATTCATTCCAAATCGCAGCAATGTCTTGATCGCGAACATTTGGAAAC
Source organism: Halieaceae bacterium (assembly GCA_009886815.1). Lineage (GTDB taxonomy): Bacteria > Pseudomonadota > Gammaproteobacteria > Pseudomonadales > Halieaceae > Luminiphilus. Next base: position 3,207 of record QXYP01000210.1, on the reverse strand, counting down.
TCAAGGGGCAAGCTTCTGGCACTGTGGCAAGGCAGCGCCAAACCGTCGGGAGCAATCGCCAGAAACATTTTCGCCCAACCATTCATGCAGGGTTTGGGACGCTCTTCATAATAATCAGGAACAACAAAAAACAATCGCATGTCATCGGGGTGGGCTTCCCGCCAGGCATTGGTGGTTTTTTCGGCGCGTTTTAGCTGCTCTCGACTCGGCATAAGTTCATCGCGATTTAACAGCGCCCAACCGTGATACTGCGCATTCGCCAACTCCAGATAGTCAGCACCCAATGCATGGGAGAGATCGATAATCTGCTCGATCTGATCAATGTTATGTCGGTGTAAAACAAAGTTCAGCACCATAGGGTAGCCCGCTGACTTTACCGCCTCAGCCATTGCCAGCTTGTGCGCGAAAGCCTTGCGACTTCCCGACAATAGTTCGCTGATATCACTATCTGTTGATTGAAAACTAATTTGTATATGGTCTAGTCCGGCCTCTCTTAGGGACCCGACACGATCGCTGGTCAGCCCTACACCCGAGGTAATTAAGTTGCTGTAGAAGCCCAATCGACGAGCCTCTGCTACCAGCAACTCCAGATCCTGGCGGACTAGAGGCTCACCACCAGAGAAGCCCAGCTGGGCTGCACCCATCTGACGGGCTTGTTGCAAAACACGAAACCAGTCGTCGGTACTTAACTCGGTCCCTGCAGAAGCCAGTTCCACAGGGTTTGAACAATAGGGGCATTGCAGGGGGCAGCGGTAGGTCAGCTCAGCCAACAGCCACAAGGGTGGGGAAACTGCTGGGAGGGAAGCCATACTAATAACTCAGGAGAATGCGACCCAGCGCTGTGCACTGGCTGTAGCCATAAATTCCTCAATGTCTGATGCGATGCTGTCGACTTGAGGAAAACGTTCGGTGAGCTCCGCAATAATGTTGGCCACGGTTTTTACGCCATCGACATAGCTGAGAATCAGGCCGGCACTTTCGTTGAGTTTCACCATACCCTCAGGGTACAGCAACACGTAACAGTCTTGAGCCTCCTCCCATTGCAGACGAAAGTGCTTATTGAGTTGAGGTATAGATGCAGGGTCGATCATTTCTTCAGCACGGCTCCGACAGGTTGTGTTATTCGGGAATCGAATAGCTGCCGTTATCACAACTGTGATACGGAGGGGTATTGTGAACATAGGCCATAGACATCGCGTCCAACATGGTCCAAAGAATATCGAGCTTGAACTGTAGTATGCCCAACGCCTTTTCCTGCTGTTCACGATACTTAAAGTAGTCAAGGGTGACGTCGAGACCATGTTCAACGTCGCGCCTCGCCTCGCCCAAGCGCTTACGAAAGTAAGAAAGGCCTGCTTGATCGATCCAGCTGTAGTGCTGCGGCCAAGTGTTGAGACGGGATTGATGGATTTCTGGCGCGAACATCTCGGTTAAAGATGAACACGCCGCCTCCTGCCAAGTGGCGCTGCGGGCAAAATTGACATAAGCATCGACCGCAAAACGCACGCCGGGTAACACGTAGCGAAGATCGGTCACTTCATCCCGCTGTAACCCCACCGCTTCAGCCAATTCCAACCAGGCTTCAATACCCCCCTCATCGCCGTCAGCACCATCATGGTCAAGAATACGCTGGATCCATTTCACGCGGGTTTCCCGGTCAGAGCAATTCGCCAGAATCGCCGCGTCCTTTTGAGGGATCATAATTTGATAGTAAAACCGGTTGGCCACCCAACCTCGAATTTGCTGGGGGGTTAACTCGCCCGCGTACATCGCTTTATGAAAAGGGTGATGAATGTGATAGCGCGCACCTTTGGCACGTAGACGCGCTTCAAACTCAGCCCGACTCAGGGGAGCTTGATGAGAGTCGTCCCCCAATACGGGGCTATCAAGGGGCGACATCGCCGGAAATACCCCCTGCTGTTGGGCTGCCGCCCATCATTTGAACTTCGAATTCAAGCCCGTCAATCGCAACCTCAACACCCTGCGCTTCCACTTCAGCCCGCTCAGGTGAATCCTCGATCAGGATCGGGTTTGTGTTGTTAATGTGAATCAGCATTTTCCGGGGCCGCTCAACCGTTTGCAGCCAAGCCAGCATTCCGTCGTCGCCACTTTGAGGCAGATGCCCCATTTGGCTCGCCAGCTTGGTGCCCACTCCAGCACGGGCCATTTCGTCCTCGCACCAAAAAGTACCGTCAACCATGACCAGATCAGTCGTTTTCATGAGCGCAACCAGCTCGGGTGTCATCTGTCCTAAGCCCGGCGCGTAGAGTAGTGAAGTGCCCGCTATCGTGTCGGTGACCAGGTAACCCACGTTATCGCCCCGGTGAGGATCGTTGCGATGGGGTGAGTAAGGCGGGGCTTTACCGTCTAGAACCACTGCGGTCAGCTGTAAGCCTTCCACGCCGTCTACAGAAAAGGACGAGCCGTCAGTGGGTACCTCGTGGTGCTCTACTCCCCCATCCCAGCTCTCGAGCATGCGGAAAATAGGAAAGCCGGTGGATAAATCTTCAGCGACCATATCGGTACAGTAAATTTGTAACGGGCAACCCTCCCGAAGCATTAAAATGCCAGTGGTATGGTCTATCTGGCTGTCGGCCAAAACAATCCCGCGGATCCCCGTATCTCGCATCCCTGTCCGCGGCTGCAGGGGCCTCGCGGATTCGAGTTGACTGCGCAAATCTGGCGACGCATTGAACAAAATCCACCCCCTGCCATCTATGGAGATCGCAATGGATGATTGAGTTCTGGGGGTTGCTAATATCGTGCCCGAGCGAACGCCAGAGCAGTTGTAACAGTTACAATTCCATTGGGGAAAACCTCCCCCAGCGGCTGATCCCAGTATTCTAACTTTCAACGTGCCACACCTCGGAATACGGGTTCGTCAACAATGGGCCGCCGGGTGTCAGCAGCCCAGCATGTATCAGCGGACGCTAAAATACATTGTCACTTCGAAGCCAACACGCAAATCTACAAATTCAGGCTTAGTCCACATTTTTCTTCTCCTCGTTTTGAACAACATCACTTCTGTGCGCAGGCACTATAGCGCCGTTTCACCCTGGCTGCCAACCGGGATCGTTTGAATCGCATCGGTGATGATAACTCGCAGGTAGACCACGGTGACTTTCTGCTGAACGAAAAAGAAACCCCAAGGGATTATCGTCAAAGCTTACGCTCAAGGGCCTGATCTGCCGACGGTATTCCAAGGCG
>QXYP01000021.1:2033-4450 GCA_009886815.1 Halieaceae bacterium | reverse complement strand
CGCAAGACAGTCAGGGAATGACAGAGGGCGTGGCTGTTGCGTGCAAAGGCGGGGTTTAGGGCGGTCATAAAATATCGTGGCGCTTGTGCCTAATGACGTATCAATAGGTTGTGATGTATTGATCTCCCTTTAGCCCAATAGCCTTGACTGCGATGCGTTAGCGATAGACCGCCATGACGGCAGCGAAAAACGAGGTGTCGGGTTTAACGCTGTCTTGGTCCTCCTTTAGCCCGCAAACCTTGACTGCGGAGCTTCAGCGAATAACCCCTCTCGCAGTGGGGGACAGGATGAAATTTTGACTACTGTGGTGCCAGTTAACCCTAGGAGCTGATCATAGCTCATGGCTAACAACACATTTTTTTTCATAAATCGCGCATAATGTGAGCATCACGGTACAAAACTCGGCAAAACAAATCACAGGAGGTTTTTTTGCATTATTTAGTCACCGGTGGGGCGGGTTATATAGGCTCGCACCTTGTGCTCGCGCTCGTCGCGGCTGAGCACCAGGTGACGGTGCTCGATGACTTTTCTACCGGTCATCGCTGGGCAACCGAAGGCCATGAAGTGATTGAAGTGGATATTCGAGACCTAGCGGCTTTGCGCAGCGCCCTGTCCCAGCGGCATTTTGATGGGGTCTTCCATTTTGCTGCAAAATCCCTTGTCGGTGAGTCAGGTCAGAAGCCGCTTTTGTATTATCAAAATAATGTCACCGGCACAGCTAATCTCATGGAGGTTGCCCTCGAGAACGGCTGGGGCCATTGCGTATTTTCCTCAACAGCGGCGGTCTATGGAAACCCTCAGGCGGCTGCCATAGCTGAAGACCACCCGTTAAACCCCGTCAACGTCTATGGCGATACCAAGCTTGCTATGGAACGGCTGTTGTCTGCGGTTCACCAGCAGGGGGCAATGCATGCTGTGTGTCTGCGCTACTTTAACGCGGCAGGGGCGGCACCCCTTGCTCATAGAGGCGAGTGGCATGAGCCTGAAACGCACCTTATTCCCAATATTTTACGTCGGGCTGGGGGTGAAGACCGCCCGCTGACAATATTTGGTGACGACTACGACACCCCCGATGGCACCTGTATCCGCGACTACATTCACGTTTTGGATCTTGCCGATGCTCATCTTAAAGCCATGGCAATGCTGCACCGTCAAGGCGGTTTTCATACCCTCAATCTCGGCAGCGAAAAGGGTTATTCGGTCCGTGAAATTCTATCGGCTTGTGAGCAAGCGGTTGGCGCTCCGATTAGCCACGACATCGGTCCCCGTAGGCCGGGAGATCCCCCGCGATTAGTCGCAGATGCGAGCCAGGCTGAGCAGGTTTTGCAATGGCGCACCACGCGCAACCTGCAGGCTATTGTCGAATCTGCATGGTTGTGGGAGCAGCAACGCCAAGTCTTACTTTAGTACTGACGACTCGCGCAGTGACTCATAGGCGTAACCCTTATGATGGCACGCATGGGTGACGGTCACCGTGTTTGCCGCGCCGTTATTCATTACGCCAAATAGCGAATCCTCGGGGAGGGAGTTCGGCGCTGCCTGCAAAAAAATGCGCGCCGGGTGCAACGTCTAGAGTGTAGCTGGCAGTCCCATAGTTAAAGGCAAAATTTACCGAACCCCGGCGCATCATTCGCACGTCTTCAGGTAATTCGTTAGTCACAATCTCGCGCTCTTTGAGGAGGTCGCCTAACAGCCGGCGCAGGAAGGCATCATCGGTGACGGTAGCCAGATAGAGGCATCGTCCGTTGCGCACTAAGGCGGGGCGGTTTTCCTGATACACGGCTTCTATGGTGGCGGTGGCGACTGACAGATCTTCACACCACAGGCGGCTTTGAAAGATTTCACCCTTATATTCAAAAGGCTCGGCAACATCGGGGCGCAGGGTTTCGACAGAATTGACCTGCAAATCGAGCCAGGATTGCAGCACGCCGGGCGCACGATTGGGTGGAATCTGAAACTCTTCGGTTTTGGCCCCACAACGAGGTCCAAAGAGCACAATGGCGTCGGATTGCTCACAAGCTTTAAGCAGCGCTGCTGAAACAATAGGCATTGAGGCGACAATCACGAGCGCGTAGTGCGAAAGGTCGGCTGACGGACTCACGATATCGACGGCAACATTGAGCCGGCGCAGAGCGCGATAAAACTGAAAGGTCACTTGCGGTGCTTCAACCCCTTGACCCTGTTGTTCAATCTCAGAGACCCACTGGGCACTGACGTCAGTCACGAGGGCAACCTGCGCCCAAGGCTTGGGCAGCGGCTCGTTTTCCAGCGCCTTTATGACCCGCACAACGGCTTCCACTTCAGCCCAGGCGTCGCTGTGGGAGCGATCGGGCCGCAGTAGACCCGCATGCATTTGTTCCCGGGCAAATTGTGCCTGGCGCCAGCGGCAAAAGGAGACAACGTCAGCGCCATGAGCG
>QXYP01000021.1:0-2023 GCA_009886815.1 Halieaceae bacterium | reverse complement strand
TCCAGACTCCACAGCGTGACCATGCCCGGTGCGGGTCGGGGGTTGGATGGCGCCCAATTCACCGGGCCCGGCTGCTGCTCCATAATCCAGAAGCCGCGATTTTTCAGGCCTCGGCATTGATCAAGATAGTAGGCGGTGTAGTCGGGGTGGCCGGTGCGCATGTACCGTCGCGCGAGTTCGGGTTCGTCCCGGCCCAGTAGAAATTCACTGCGCCCCAAGGGATAGCTGTCATAGCTGACAAAGTCTAGCGGTGCTGCCAGAGCAAAACAGTCGGTCTGGGTGTCCTTCATGGGAATAAAATTGTGCGTAATCCATTGATTTTGTGTGTGCTCTTCAATGGCGCTACAGCAGGCATTGTGAAAGTGCAAAATTTGATCCGACGCAAAACGCCGGTAGGCAATTTGATGGGCGGGGTTGGTCTCAGTGACGGTGCCAAAGGGCAGCTCAATAGCCGTAAAGCTTGCGTACTCCATTGACCAAAAGACATTGCCCCAAGCGGTATTTAAATGGGCAATGGTTTCATAGCGTGCTTGGCACCAAGCTTGGAAGGCCTGCCGTGCGCTGGCAGAACGGCTGTGGGCGGTGTCGTGACAACACAGTTCATTATCGGTTTGCCAGCCAATAATTCGGGCATCGTTGCCGTAGCGGTTGGCTAACACGGCGGAAATTCTGACCGCTTCTTCTCGGTAATTGGTACTCGAAAAGTCGTAGTGGCGACGAGAGCCGAAGCCTCGAACATGACCACTGTCAGGGTCACCGGGAAGGATTTCTGGGTGTTCGTCAATGAGCCACTTCGGCGGGGTTGCTGTCGGGGTGCACAGCACGACTTTTAAGTTTTCCGCGGCAAGGGTTGCGATGGCGCGATCCAACCAGTCGAACTCAAATTGATTGCGTTGGGGTTCCAGCCGGGACCAGGCAAATTCACCGATCCTGACGTAGCGTAACCCGAGCGCGCGCATTTGCGCCGCATCCTCCGCCCAGTCTTGTTCGGGCCAGTGCTCCGGGTAATAGCAAACGCCCAGTGCTAACTGGGAAAAACCGCCGGTGAACTTCTGCTCAGTCATAGCTGTTAACCTCCAGCCCCCTGCCTGCCTCGCTGACAAAGGTGGTTGCCTCGAGGCCTGTTTTTTGGGTGTAGTCGCGTTCCACAGCCTCCAAGAGTTGGGCAACGTCATCGTTATGGCATAGGCACACCACAGCGCCGCCAAAGCCCCCTCCAGTTTGCCGTGCGGCGACCTTATCGCCCAGTTCAGCTTTCGCGATAGCCACCAGGGTGTTTGTGGCCCCTACGGTGACTTCGTAGCGATTGGCGAGAGAGCGGTGTCCCTCCGCTAACTGTTCAGCCACGGCGGTTAGGTCGGCCTGCTGCAAGGCTGTTGCCGTAGCTATGACACGTTGGTTTTCTGCAAGGACATGTGCTGCGCGTTGGTATTGCTGTGCCGTTATGGTGTCGCGACAGGCCGCGAGTTGCGGCAAATCTGCAGCTCTCAACGAGGGTATTGCCATGGCCGTGCAAACCGCTTCGCAATCAGCCCGCCGGGCGTTGTACTCACTGTCGACCAGTTTACGGGGGTAGTTGGAGTCTAAAATAACGATCGACCATTGTTTGGGAATGGTGATCGGGGTTGATGCCAAAGATTGGCAATCTAGCAAGAGCGCGGCGCCCGGCTCTGCCTTTGCTGAGATGAGCTGATCCATAATGCCGCATTGACAGCCAATATAGGCATTCTCTGAAAGCTGCCCCAGTCGCGCAATTTCGGTGTCTTCAATCGCCCACCCAAAAGCCTCATTAAAGGCTCCCAGCAGCGATACTTCTAGCGCCGCCGAGGAAGACAGGCCCCGCCCCTGGGGTACATCGCTAGAGAGTGCTAAATCCATACCCTGACCGACGTAGCCTTCTGCTCGTAAGGCCGCCACAACTGCCCGCACATAATTAGCCCAAGGTCGCGAGCTGGCTTGGTACTTATCGGTGATTTGGAACTCGTCAACTTCCTCGGGGTATTCTCGGGAGACCACGGTGACT
>QXYP01000209.1 GCA_009886815.1 Halieaceae bacterium | reverse complement strand
GCCCAGTAAGGCATCACGGTCAGTGACCACTGAGGCCCCTTCTGCAGCGTATGCTTCATCACTAAAGCCGGCGCCAGCACCGGTGCCGCTTTCTATGGCCAGATCGGCTCCGAGTCGAACCAGTTTTTTTACCGTCTCCGGAGTGACAGACGCACGGTTTTCACCGGGGTGCGTCTCACGGGGTATCGCTAGTCGCATAGTGTCTTAACCTAGTATTTTTTATGTTTGGGGGCGCGTGAGTGTACACAATGTGAATATTCACGTCTCGCAAAAGTTAGGCGCACTGAATTTAGGGTCTTTGTCCAACCAACATATTCAGCTGGCGCGAAGTTTAAGGAACGGGTTGAGCCAACGATGCTGCCAGCTAGTAAAGCGCAAAGGCGCATCCAGCACGGTCAGGCAAATACAGTCTTCGCCGTCGAGGGCAACCGGGGCATGCTTGTCTTCACTCGACCGGAAGATAAAATCTCCGGGGTGATAACTGTCTCTACCGTCACTGAATCCCCCTTCAAGGACCAGTGTCATCTCGTTGCCGCCATGGGTATGTTCTGGAATACGACCACCCTCGGCAATGCGCAACAGTGCAAACTCATGATTGGTGTCGCCCGTAGACAGATAGCTCACGCTCAAGGCGCGGGTAACTCGCTTCCATACTAACTGGCTAAAGTCTTTATTTATCAGCCTTTCAAGCAAACCCGGCAGCTCGGTGCCCTTGGTTTGATCGCTGTAGGACAACGGCGCTGGGTCCTCCAGCCGGGCCAAGACATTATCGAGCAGTGCCTCGGATACTGACACGGGTTCAAGCCGCTCCAGCATGGCTCCCCCGAGTGTTCGCAGTTGACTGTCGATGCGCCGGCAGCGCTCGCAGTAAGACAAGTGCGCGGCTACGCAAGCCGCCTGGGCAACCGGAAGACTGCCGGCTGCGTGCTCCATTAAGAGGTCGTTGGAAGGATGATGTTTTGCCATAGCTGAGTTGCCCTTAATATTTCGGCTTAGAGAAGTCCGAAATACCTACTGATTGTTTCAGAGTCCTACGTCTCAGCTCATCAATCGGTTTACTGCCTGTCCATTTGTACCTGTAGTTTTTGAATAGCCAGCCGAACTCGAGACTTAACAGTGCCCAAGGGCAGGTCGAGCTCAGCCGCCGCCTCTGAGTGCGACTTACCCTCCATGTAGACTTTGGCCAAAATTTGCGCCTGATCTGGAGGTAGCTGCCCCATCAAATCTTTGATGCGGTCTGAGCCACGGCGGGTATGCAATACAGTGAAGGGCTCTTCGCCCTCAAGCTCAATGTTGAGATCGTCTGCCGCCAATGGCGTGTCAAACTTCTGTAGCCGACGAAACATATCTGTCCGGCAATTTCGAGCAATCGTGTAGATCCAGGTACTGGCAGCCGCTTTTTCTGGGTTGAAACCGCTCGCTTTTTGCCAAACCTTGAGCATAACCTCTTGAACCAACTCGTCGGCATGGGCTGCGGACATACTCGAGCCAGCCAAGGCAAACGCTTTAATAAGGGGTGCAAAATGCCTAAAAAACCGGGTGAACGATGCGCGATCGTTACTTTTCCCGATTAATACCAAGCATTCGCTCCATTCGTCGGTCCGTCGCCCAGTAGGCACGGTCCACTTCCCAGAGCCACGCCCCGAGTCTGCCTCGCCATCGTTTTTAACTTCAACCATACCGCACCGCAAAACTTGTGAAATTTCGACATTCAGCATACACGAAGCTGCCGCCATCACAACCACGTTGATCCGCGGCCCCTAGCAGCACGTAACCCTGATACCAATAACTTAAGTATGGCAGGTGACACGCGGGTGAAGGTTGCAATAATCGGGTCGGGCATTTCCGGCTTGGGCTGCGCCCACCGGCTGGCAGCTCTCAGACACGACATTGCTGTTTTTGAAGCAGCCGATCGTATAGGAGGTCATACAGCCACCTATGACGTGAAGCTGGGGGCCCGTCGTTACGCCATTGACACCGGCTTTATTGTCTACAACGATCACACCTACCCTCACTTTATTGAACTCCTTGAGAGTTTGGGCGTGGCCACTCGGGCCACAGCCATGGGCTTTTCGGTTTCCGATGATACAACCGGCTTGGAATATGCCGGAAACAACCTGAATGCCCTATTTGCGCAACGGAAAAACTTGGTCTCCCCCCGATTTCTTTCTATGGTGAAAGACATTTTGCGCTTCAATAAAGAGTCGGTTGCAGACTTGGACGCAGGGAAGCTTGCAACAGGGGAAACCCTAGGCACCTATCTCGATAGAAGACGCTATAGCCCTGCCTTCTGTAAAGACTATTTGCTGGCTATGACTTCTGCCATTTGGTCAGCTGATTTTTCAGACGCCAGAGATTTTCCGGTAGAATTTTTTATTCGATTCTTTCGAAATCACGGGTTACTGCAAGTGGCCAACCGCCCTCAATGGCGTGTTATAGAGGGTGGCAGCCGAGAGTATATTCCGCCCCTAACCTTCGGCTTCGAAGACAGAATCTTTTTAAACCATCCGGTTCAGAGGGTTGAACGCATACCTGGCAGAGGCGTACAGCTTCACTTTAAGGACGGCACAAAGCGCCAGTTCGACCAAGTTGTGATCGCCACCCATTCGGATCAGGCCCTCGCCATGCTGGCTGAGCCATCAGTCAAGGAGAAAGCGATTCTTGGCGCCATACCCTATCGCGACAACGATGTGGTCTTACACACGGACGATCGAGTACTCCCCCGCAACCGGCGTACCTGGTCGAGCTGGAACTATCGCATGCGCCCCGGCAATGACAGAGCAGTCGTCACCTATAACATGAACATACTCCAAGGGATTGAAGCGCCGGAAACCTTCTGCGTCACACTGAACGATACTGAATCTATTAACCCCGCGCGCATTCTGGGTCGATTCAACTACGCCCACCCCCAGTTCACCGTGGCCGGGGTTGAAGCACAGAGCCGCTGGGAGGAAATCAATGGCGTTAACAACACTTGGTTCTGTGGCGCCTATTGGCGAAATGGTTTTCACGAAGATGGTCTAGTCAGCGGTCTAAGGGTTGCAGAAGCCTTAGCTGAGACGGACTCAATGGCCGCATGATTTCAAAGTTATACCGTGGCACCTTGTTTCACTGCCGCCACAGCCCAAAGCAACACCGATTTTCTTACAAAGTCTTTATGCCCTTGGTGCAGTTAGACGCCCTTCCAGGCCTGACCGATGACATCCCCTTTTGGTCTGCACGGCGCTGGGCTCCCGCGGCGTTCCGACGGAGCGACTTTTTGGGAGACGCGCAAACTCCCCTCGTTGACGCGGTCAAAAACCGCATTGCAGAGCAGTGTGGGCCCCAGGATCTAGGCTCTATTTATCTCCTAGCGAACTGGCGCTACTTTGGCATTCAGGCCAACCCTATTGCCTGCTACTTCTGCTATGCCCCCGATGGCCATACCCTAAAGTTTGTTGTTGCTGAGGTGACCAATACCCCCTGGGATGAGCGTCGAAGCTATGTGATTCCGGTGACCGACTCCCAGGGCAAAGTCCACACAAAATTTCAAAAGACCCTGCATGTTTCTCCATTCAACCCCATGGATATGGTTTATCATTGGTCTAGCAGCGCGCCCGGCGATCAGCTGGCCATAAAACTGAGCAATTTTCAGGACAACGAAAAGATTTTTGATGCCACCTTATCTTTGGAGGCCCACCCGTTTTCGGCGACTCAGCTGAACCGGGCTATTTGGGGACTTCCATTTATGACGCTGAAGGTCATTGTTGCTATCTATTGGCAAGCGCTGAAACTTTGGTTAAAAGGGGTTCCGTTTCATCCTCATCCGAACCGAGGATAGCCCCGTAATTTTTGCTGAAGAGAACCACCGAGGTTACCCCCATGTCTGAATCCAGTGTGCGAAACATTTTAAAGCTGCCCACTCTCAGCCGAGCAGTACAGCCCAAAGTGGCTAGAGAGCTACTTTTACGCCTGCTTAAAAATATTCGTGTCGGCACGCTGACGCTGCACGACGGTGAAGAGGTGTTTGCTCTTGGTAACGATGAGCGGCCCGAAGCACCCCACGCACACGTCGATGTGCATGACGATAGGACCTACTGGCGCATCCTCACTGGCGGAACGATAGCTTCGGGTGAAGCTTATATTGATGGCGAGTGGAGTAGCCGAGATCTCACTGAAGTCACTCGATTGTTCAGTGCCAACATGGAAACCATGATGGCAATGAAAGATAAGCAGAGCTGGATCATGCAAATAGGCTTAAAGCTCGCGCACTTTGGTCGTCGCAACACAGAGACGGGCTCGAAAGCAAATATTGCCGCGCACTACGACTTGGGAAATGATTTTTTCAACCTGTTTCTTGACCCCACCATGATGTATTCGTCAGCCGCCTATCCCAGTGCTTCGGCAACCCTCGATGAAGCTGCGGTGCACAAACTCGAGCTCATTTGTCAGTCACTGGAACTTAAGCCTGAGGATGAATTGATTGAGATAGGGACGGGTTGGGGTGGCATGGCAATGTACGCCGCCCAGCAATACGGTTGCAAAGTCACTACGACGACAATTTCTAAAGAGCAATATCAATATACTCTGGAGGCGGTAAAAGCCGCGGGCTTAGAAAACCAAATCACGGTGCTGTGCCAGGACTATCGCCAATTAGAGGGCTCCTTTGACAAACTGGTCTCCATTGAAATGATTGAAGCAGTGGGGCATGAGTTTTACGAAAGCTACTTTCGCTGTGTCAGCAAGCTACTAAAACCCACCGGCAAAGCGGTCATTCAGGCCATTACTATTCCTGATCAGCGCTATGATTTTGCCCGGCAATCCGTTGATTACATCAAGCGCTATATTTTCCCTGGGGGTTGCCTGCCGTCCTTAAGAGTCATTAGCGAAAACCTTGCCAAGCACACGGATCTTCAGATCACTCAGCTGCGCGACATCACCCTAGACTACGCACGCACCTTAGAAGCATGGCACCATGGCTTCCTGGGGCAGACTGAAAAGGTGAAAGAGATGGGCTTTGATGATCGGTTTATTCGCATGTGGCGCTTCTATCTCAGCTACTGTGAAGGTGGTTTTCGCGAAAGAATCATTGGAACTTTTCAAATAACCATGGCAAAACCCGGCTACCGTCCGGAATAACCGATGCTACTTTCTCTTGTGCCCATAGTCCTGCTGGTGGCTATGCTGGCAGGCGCCGTACAGCTGTTTGGTTCCGATGCGTCCTACGGACCGAATCAGATCGTTCTTGTCGTTGCCACAGGGGTTGCAGCTCTGGTGGGGTTGCGCCGTGGTCTTAGCTGGGCCGACATTCAGAAAGCGCTAACCGATGGCATTCAGGTCGGACTTGGACCTATTCTTATCTTGCTCGCTGTCGGCGCATTGATCGGCAGTTGGATTTTGGCCGGCACCGTGCCAGCCATGATTTATCACGGCGTTGCCCTGCTAGACCCCGCCCTGTTCTACGCCGCCTCTGCGGTGATCTGCGCGTTGGCATCCATCAGTATTGGCAGCTCCTGGACCGTCGCCGGCACACTGGGGATAGGCCTTATTGGTATCGCCGAGAGCTTTGGTCTCTCGAGTGCTATGACCGCGGGGGCCATTATTTCCGGCGCCTATTTTGGCGATAAACTGTCGCCATTATCCGATACCACGAATCTTGCAGCGGCTTGTGCCGGTGTCGATTTATTTCAGCACATTCGCCATATGCTGTGGACAACTGTTCCGGCCTTTGCCATTGCGCTCATCTTTTTTCTAATGATGAACAGTGAGCAAGCCACTCGCCCACCCGAGGATATCGCGCAGCTGCGCACAGCACTCGCGGCGGAGTTCGATGTTGCCTGGTACAGCCTGCTACCGTTGGTCGGCATGCTGATGCTTATTTTTCTCAGAGTACCCGCCTACCCTGCTATTTTACTCTCAACCGCTATCGGTATTGTCTTTGCCCTTTTGGTGCAGCCCGACGCGGTACAGCGTTTCGGGGAAAGCCTAGACAAAGAGGGTCCTGCACCCATTGTAAGAGGGTTGTGGACGGTATTGTTTGCGGGTTATACCGGCAGCAGTACAGACCCATCCCTTAATGAACTACTCAGTAAAGGTGGCATGGCAAGCATGCTGAACACGGTATGGTTGATCGTGACTGCGCTGTCCTTCGGCGGTGTTCTTGAGCGAACAGGCATTCTGGCGCACTTGTTAAATGCTGCCCTCAAGAGGGTGCGCAGCACGGGCGATTTGATACTAGCGACAGTGACAGGCGGGGTTATCACCAATGTTCTCGCCGCAGATCAATTTCTAGCCATTGCGCTACCAGGACGCATGTTTACGGTCGCCTTTGACGAGCGTGGATTGAGCCGACTGAACCTTTCAAGATCGCTAGAAGACTCTGCCACACTGACCTCAGTGCTCATTCCCTGGAATACCTGTGGCGCTTATATGAGCGCCACCTTAGGTGTTATGACCCTTGAATACTTACCCTTCGCCGTTTTCAATTATGTTTGCCCACTCGTCGCGATCACTCTCGGCTACCTGGTGATTGCGCAGAAACCCGCAGAGCCTGTAACGGCGATATGACGAACCTCGACTGGGACTACCCTAATCCCCATATGATTTTGGTGACCGTCTGTCCCGAGGATATCGATGCGCTGTCGCATACCAACAACGGCGTTTACGTCAACTGGTGCGAACAGGCCGCTTGGTCCCACACCAGTGCCCTAGGCCTCGGGGAGGCTCAGTATCGATCGCTGAACCGCGCAATGGCACTCACACAGGCGCAATACCAGTATCTGCGGGCAACCCATGAAAACGATGAACTTCAGGTTGGCACCTGGATTACCCGGTGGGACCGAAGGCTGACCATGGAGCGCCAATTTCAAATCATAGATAGTCGCTCAGGTGAAACGGTGCTTCGGGCCAAACACCAGTTCGTCTGTATTGAAATCTCCTCGGGCAAACCGCGCCGTCCCCCCCAAGACTTCATAGATCGATACGGCCCTGTCGTGCTCAACCTCGAGCCCCTTTAGCTCCGTGACCACGCAAAGCTCAGGACAGCATCTAAATCCTGGGCACCTGTTTTGAGCGCCAGCAGACGATCTACGCCCAACGCAACGCCTGCACAAGGAGGCAAACCTGCTGTTAAAGCATCTAAAAGTTGCTCGTCAGGCCTACGGTCGCTTTGGCCTCGCGCCTTCCGCAAACTGTTATCTTCGGCAAAACGTGCCCTGAGCTCAGCAGCATCACCGCACTCCCAATAGCCATTTGCAAGCTCTGTGCCGTCTACATAACACTCAAAGCGCGCTCCCCGAGGCTCCCCTGCCACGTCAAGAATCTGTTGTGCCAACGCCGCCTGAGATGCCGGATAGTCAATAATAAAAACAATACCCCAATCGTTTATCGCAGGCTCCACGCAGTGACTCATCAATAAATCGAGCAAGCTATCGCGATCAAGGCCCAAGGGGATTTCTCCCAGATGGCCCATAGCCAGCGCCTCAAGTTCTTCCCGAGGAGCCGTGTGAGCACCTGCACCGAGGACTTCCTGAAAAATCGCCTGCCATGACCAAATTTGCCAGCCCGGGCGCTCTAGCACAGCCGCCACGAGCTCTCCCACTTCCCGTGCCAGTTGATAGTGGTCAATACCTAGGCGGTACCACTCGAGCAAGGTGTATTCGGGGTTGTGACGCACCCCCTGCTCCTCCCAACGAAAGGCCTTACAAATTTGAAAAATATCACCACTACCCGCCGCTAACAGGCGTTTCATAGCGTACTCAGGTGAGGTCTGTAAAAAGCGCATCTCATGACCGCAGGGCACTTCAAAATTTTCCAAGGCAGGGTCTGATACACCCGCCCGACACAGCAGCGGGGTTTCGACTTCCATAACACGTTGTTTTGCGAAGTAGTCTCTGAGATCGGCAAGCAAAGCGGCACGCTGCCGCTGGATGACGTGGTTAGCCCCTGGGCGCCAGTCTGTCACCGCTGGTTTTCAGTTTTTGCTGGCGCGACTGACGTAATCTCCGGTTCGCGTGTCAATACGAATACTCTCACCCTGGGAGATAAACAGGGGAACACGAACCACCGCACCCGTCGTCAACGTTGCTGGCTTGGAGCCACCCTGTGCGGTATCGCCCTTCAAGCCAGGATCAGTTTCGGTAATTTCTAACTCAATGAAATTAGGCGGGCTCACGGTAATAGGGGCACCGTTGTACAGGGTCACCTCATACTTTTCCTGCTCCCTTAGCCACTTTTGGGTATCCCCCACGGCATCGGCACTCGCAGCATGCTGATCGAAACTAACCGGGTCCATAAAGTAGAAAAACTCACCATCGGTGTAGGAGTATTCGAGCTCTACGTCGAGCACATCGGCACCCTCCAACGAATCCCCCGATTTAAAGGTGCGATCCCATACCCGGCCCGAGCGCAAGTTGCGCAACTTAACGCGGTTAAACGCCTGGCCTTTACCCGGCTTCACAAACTCGTTCTCGAGAATCGAGCACGGCTCGCCATCGAGCATCACTTTTAGACCGGACTTGAATTCGTTGGTGGAAAAATTGGCCATAGGGCGCTCCTTACGTCAGTCGCCGCGAATCATACCGCAGCATTGCCAAGACTTCAGCGCTATGCGTCATTGAGTTCACTGCCGGCACCGAGGTAGTACAAGACACCATCGAGCCCAACATGGTTAAGTTGTAAATCTACCTGTGCCTGCACCAGTGGCTTGGCGGCATAAGCCACACCCAGGCCCGCAGCCGTCAGCATGGGTAGATCATTGGCACCGTCACCAACAGCTATGGTGTCCTCGAGAGCAATATTTTTTCGCTCAGCAATGTCTAATAAGGCCTTGCGCTTGTAGTCACCATCAACAATCGGCGCCTGTACTTTTCCCGTCAGCACGCCCCCATCGCTATCGAGACCATTGGCATGAACTTCATCAAAACCAAACCTTCGCTGTAAATACTGGGCAAAAGGTAAGAAGCCACCGGACAAAATGGCGGTGTAAACGCCTCTTGCACGCAGAGTCAACAGCAGCTCACTCACACCCTCCGTAATCGGCATGACCTCTAGAATGCGATCAACCGCATTGAGCTCCAAGCCCTTAAGCAATGCCACCCGTTCTATAAAGCTTTCCTGGAAGTCGAGCTCGCCGCGCATGGCACGGTCTGTAATAGCGGCAACCTGCGCCCCCACCCCCGCGACCCGCGCTAGCTCATCAATAACCTCGCACTGAATAAGCGTAGAATCCATGTCAAATACCGCAAGACGATAGGGGCGCACTCGAGAAGTCACGGTCTGTATTGCCCAATCCAGTGCCGCCTCTCGGTCAAGCTCTCTCAAGGATCGAGCCAGAAGATCGACATCGTAGTCGGCGGGCAAAGAATAACTCTGGGCTGATCTGCGCCCCGCCAGGGATCGAGGCACGGGCAAAACTCGCACCTCTAAGGTTGTCGCCGAAAAAGCCCGTAAGGCGTTATTCAGCGGCGCAAAAGCATCCGGCTGACCATTCGCTGAGATCGCAGTCAGCGTGTATCGCGTGTTCGTCATAGTTTAATCCTTGAGGATGACAAGCATAGCGCAGACGTGACGTTTATACTGCGGGCTACTTCAAATAAGGCCGATAACAGTGCGCGCACTTGCAACAGTCATTAGTCGCCTACCCCTGCACCAGCAGCTGGCAGCAACCGCATGCCTTTGCTGTCTGATTTCTAGTCTTGCGCTGGTAGGGTTAGCCGCACAGTCCAGCAGTCACAGTCAGGCCACCCTTCAAGGGGAGTATGGACAGGCCGTGGCCGAGCAATTAGCGCGGCGACTCGGTGCAGAGATGGCAACCGGTGATCGCTTGGGTATTGCAGGCGAGCTGAACAAACTTGCCGAACAGAAGCGTATCGTTGCGGCCAGAGCACTCGATGTTGATAAGCGCGAACTCGTGGCAGTTGGCGATCAAAAGTCTAGCAGTTCGATTTTCCAGGCACCCATTATGATTGCGGGTGATCAGGCCGGTGTTGCCGAAGTCGCCCTCAGTACAGCCATTAGTGACAGTACACAGTTCCAATTTGTGCTCAGCCTATCGGGTCTGGCAATTTTACTGAGCATTGCGGTTTATTTGATCACCCGAACTCTGGCTTTACGGCTGGGTAAAAATTTACAGGCCGTAGCCGCCGAGCTTGGGGTTGTTGGGGATACTGAGCAGGTGAGTGCCAACGAGATCGAAGCACTGAGAGAGCGTGTTGCCGCGCTGCCGCTGGACCTACTCAAGCCTCCCACACAACAGCAAAGTCTGGGGGATCAACACTACGTCGAAACCGCCATTTTATTTATCCACTTCAGAAGTCTTCCTGGCTATTTGGAAACGGTAGATGAGCGACGGTTACAGCGCTATGTCGCTCACATACATCGCATGATCTACGGTGCTGCAGGTTTTTATAACGGTGAGCTGCAGGTCGTTCGCCAGTTCGGTATTGCCGTATGGTTTAACGGTAAACATAAAATTGCCTCACCGACCGTCCGGGCAGCAAGCTGCGCCTGGTTAATTCAACAGACAGCACCAAAACTAGAGGAGCAGCTGAGATTGTCCGTTGGGCTGGGGCTCGCCGTCGGTGGCAGTGAACTAGGACGCGGCGATGGCGAAGACATTTACCCGGGCCTCTACACCCAAGCCGCGGTAGATGAACTGGAAGCCTTAGCACGTCAGTCAGGAAACGAAATTCACCTGTCTGAGACCCTGACACAGGATGTCCAGCTCATGAACCGCGTAGGCATCGAAGAGGCGCCACCGGGGCGTTATCGGCTAGGACAATTCGCCGACGGCCACAGAGACCTCGTTGAGCGCCAGCGCGAAATTCTGCTACGAGCGCTCATTATCAGTGACGAACCCGAAGACTGACTTTAGCCTTCAGTCAGCCCCTACGACGCCAACAGCAACGACCTTCTGAAAACCATTAGGCAGTTTGTTACCACGCCTACCGCGCTCACCCCGATAATTTTCAAGGTCACTAAACTTGAGCTTTAAATGCCGCTTACCGGCGGTAATTTGCAGCACAGTGCCTGGGACCAGAACGACTGCACCCACCATTAATTCCTCTCGGGCAGCCGCCCTTGGCGTTGGAATGCCAATAATTTTATTGCCCTTTCCTCGCGAAAGCTCGGGGAGGTCGGTCAGAGGAAATACCAAGAGCCGACCCTCATTGGTCACCGCGGCAACCATTGCCGCCTCGTCTGCGCTGCCAACGCTTCCGGGCTGGAGCACCCCCGCACCCTTAGGCAGGGATAAAACCGCTTTGCCGGCCTTATTTTTTGTCTGAAGATCAGCGAACCGAGCGATAAAACCGTAACCCGCATCGCTAGCCAATAAATAACGGTCAGCATCTACCCCAGTTAGCAGGGCCTCGAAAGTCGCACCCGATGGGGGATTAATACGCCCGGTCAATGGCTCGCCCTGGCCCCGGGCTGAAGGCAGTTGATGACTCGGTAAACTGTATGAACGGCCGGTAGAGTCAAAGACCACTGTAGGCTGATTACTTCGGCCTTTTGCGGCCAATTTAAAAGCATCTCCAGATTTATAACTCAGGGTTTCAGGGTCAATATCATGTCCCTTGCCCGCTCTTATCCAGCCCTTTTCAGACAAAACAATGGTCAGCGGATCTGCCGTGGTTAACTCCAGCTCACTGAAGGCCTTAGCTTCTTCCCGGGCCACTATTGGCGAGCGTCGCTCATCGCCATGATCGTTGGCAACGGCCTCCAGCTCTTTTTTAATGAGTGTTTTTAGCCGCGCATCACTACCTAGGGTCTTTTCGAGGTCATCGCGCTCTTCAGCCAATTCATTTTGCTCGCCGCGAATTTTCATTTCTTCCAGCTTCGCGAGGTTGCGCAACTTTAAATCGAGAATAGCGTCGGCTTGCACCTCGGTGAGCTCAAATCTTGCCATAAGGGCTGGTCGGGGCGCATCTTCTTCACGAACGATCCGAATCACTTCATCGATATTGAGGTAGGCAACGAGATAGCCCTCAAGAATATGAAGTCTTTTGAGAACCTTTTCTAACCGATACTCGAGGCGACGGCGCACAGTGGCCCTGCGAAATTCCAGCCACTCGAGCAAAATCGTGGCCAAAGATTTAACCCCGGGACGGCCGTCGATGCCAATCACATTGAGATTCACACGATAGTTTCGTTCTAAGTCTGTCGTCGCGAACAAGTGACTCATCAGGGCATCGAGATCAACGCGGTTTGAGCGGGGCACCACCACAAATCGTGTTGGATGCTCATGATCCGACTCATCCCGCAGATCCCCAACCATGGGCAACTTTCTGGCCTGCATTTGCGCCGCAATTTGCTCGAGAACTTTCGATCCCGAGACTTGATGTGGCAGGGCATGAACGACAATGGCGCCGTCTTCTACTCGCCATGCCGCGCGCATCTTAAGAGAACCGCGACCGGTTTTATACATCGCGCTAATTTCAGCGCGCGGGGTAATAATTTCTGCCTCGGTGGGAAAATCGGGGCCTTGAATAATGTCATCGAGCTCTTCGATAGCCGCACGAGGCGCCTCCAGCAACCGAATGGTGGCCCTGACGACCTCGCGCAAATTGTGTGGTGGAATATCAGTAGCCATTCCCACAGCAATTCCCGTGGTACCGTTGAGCAGTAAATTAGGTACGCGGGCGGGTAGCACCATAGGCTCATCAAGGGTGCCATCAAAGTTTGGCTGCCAATCAACCGTCCCCTGCCCCAATTCGGCCAGAAGAATATCTGCGTAGTGCGTGAGCCTGGATTCTGTGTAACGCATGGCGGCGAATGACTTAGGATCATCGGGTGAACCCCAATTACCCTGGCCATCGATTAAGGGATAGCGATAGCTAAAATCTTGGGCCATAAGCACCATGGCTTCATAGGCTGCGCTATCGCCATGGGGATGAAATTTACCAATAACGTCACCGACGGTGCGGGCTGATTTTTTAAACTTCGCGGTAGCCTTTAACCCCAGCTCACTCATCGCATACACAATGCGTCGCTGGACCGGCTTAAGCCCGTCACCGATGTTGGGCAGAGCACGATCAAGAATGACGTACATCGAATAATCGAGGTAAGCCTTTTCTGCATATTCGCGTAACGACAGGGTTTCAGGGCTTGTAGCGCCCATTACCGGATCAGACATGAACTGGAACTCTCAGTAGTTATTGATAACAGGGATAGGATTTAAGTTTGTGCTAACCGCTGGCGCAAGGTCACAACCTCTCCGTTAAGTGCGGTAATAGAGCGCGCCATATCCACCAACAAACCCTGCACCGCTTCTGGACGTGTGCGAATAATTTCAAAAAATCGATCCTTGGGAACACGCAGTACCGAACAGCGCTCCAAAGCAGTAACGGTAGCATTCCTGTGCCCGTTCGTGAGCGCCGCCATGGTGCCAAACAACTCTCCGGTGGCAATTCTGGCCACGGGCTGCTCATCCACTAATACCTGCGCAACACCCGCCACCATAGAAAACACATCGTCGGCCGGGTCTCCCTGCTGAATAATGACCGCACCCGGAGAGTACACCTCGGTATCACCTCCCAGCCCGGCTTGTCGCTGAATATTCAGGCCACTCATGCGATACATCAGAGATTGCGTTTGTATCAGAGCGGCCAACCAGTGCTTTTGGCGAGCCGTGTCGTTACTGATAGCGCGCAAAAAAGAATCTTGTTCCCAAGTTCTAACCGTAGCGCCTTCGTCTGAGCCAAATTGCAGCGCGGTCACGGTTGCTGGTACCTGAGCGCTATCGCCTAAAACAAGATCACCGGGCTCTAAAACGCCGACCACCGTTTGCTCGTGGAGAACCGATACAAGACCCGATTCCACCGTGGCAATCGTGTGGTTGGGAAGGGGCGTAAAATGCACCGACCGGCTCGCAGGCAGCTCTACCAAATTCGATTCAATATCGAGGCCGACAAAAACCCCCGACAACGATTGCCTTGCCGCGCTGTTGAGAAGACCGATGTCGTCCTGTACTTGCCCAGTGGTCAGCATACTCTGCAGCCCTATAATGCCTGTCCGATTGAATCCTAACCCGATAAACTATCTGTGTCCTGAAAAGGGCGCATTCGATGGCAAAAAACTGGCAACACTATGTCTCATACCCTCAATTGGCGTTTTCGCCATTTCGATCTCTTCAGCGCATCACAATGGCACGCCATGCTAAACCTGAGGAGCAGTATTTTTGTCGTCGAGCAAACCTGCCCCTATTTAGACCCCGATGGCAAGGACCCAGACTGCTGGCACCTTGAGGGACTGTTACAGGGACAACTCGTTGCCTGCTTGAGAATTGCGCCTCCAGGGGCGGTTTATCCCGAGCTGTCTATCGGGCGCGTGGCCGTGGCTCCGGATAACCGGGGTCAAGGATTAGGCCGTGAGGCCATG